>JAUNIU010000044.1 GCA_030523265.1 Eubacteriales bacterium
ATGGAAAAGAGGAACAGCATGAAGACGAAAATCCAACGGATCAACCCGGAAATGTTTCAGGATGAGGAGTTATCGGAAGCATGTGAGATACTACGGCGAAAAGGCTTAGTGGCATTTCCTACAGAGACCGTGTATGGTCTGGGGGGAGATGCGATGCATCCAGAAGCGGCTGCCAAAATATATGCCGCCAAGGGAAGACCTTCGGATAATCCCTTAATTATACATATTGCCGGGATAGATGATTTGTACAATATTGTAGCAGAGGTGCCTGAGAAAGCGAAAAAATTAGCGGAGGCTTTCTGGCCGGGACCGTTGACAATGATTTTCCGGAAACAGAGGCAGGTGCCATATTCCACTACAGGTGGATTAGATACAGTGGCGGTGCGTATGCCTTCCCATCCGGTCGCTATGGAACTGATACGTCAGTCGGGAGTATATATTGCGGCACCCAGTGCGAATACTTCTGGCAGACCGAGTCCCACCAAAGCAGAGCATGTGATCGAGGATTTAGACGGGAGAATTGATATGATCCTGGATGGTGGAATGGTGGGCATTGGTCTGGAATCCACAATCATTGATTTGAGTGATAAAGAACCGGTGATTCTACGGCCGGGATATGTTACCAGAAATATGCTGGAAGACGTGGTGGGAGAGGTGCAGGTGGACCCCGCGGTGGCAAACCGTGAACTTAATCCCAATATTGTAGCGAAGGCACCTGGGATGAAATATCGGCATTATGCACCGAAAGGGCAGTTGACGATTGTGGAAGGGGAATCGGATGCAGTCGTGGAAAAGATCAATGCATTGGTGGCGGAACATCTTAAAGAGGGGATGAAAGTAGCAGTGATTGCTACCGAGGAAACCAAAGACCAGTATGCGCAGGGTGTGGTATGCAGTATTGGGTCCAGAAAAAATGAGGGTTCCATTGCAGCAGGGTTATATGATATGCTACGGGAGATGGATCATCTGGGCGCGCAGTATATTTATGCAGAAAGCTTTGAAAATGATTCTCTGGGACAGGCTATTATGAACCGAATGTTAAAAGCGGCAGGGTATCATTTGATAAAAGTTTGAGAAAGGAGCGTGATACGGTATGAAGTATGATAAGATTATTTTTGTCTGTACCAGAAATACATTCTTAAGTCCAGTGGCAGAAGCAATGTTTCGCGCAAAGGCACCATCTTGGATGCCTGCATCATGTTCCAGAGGCTTGGTGGTACTTTTTCAGGAACCAATCAATCCCAAAGTGAATCTAATATTGACGAAATATAATATAGGAATCAGTAAGCATCAGTTTTCCAGACAGATTGAGCCGGAAGATATTACAGAACGGACATTACTCCTAACCATGACGTTATCGGAGAAAGTCCAGTTATTAGAGATGTTTGAAGGGATAGAATGTGTATATACAGTGGGTGAGTATACGGGTACGGAGACAGATATTTTAGATCCCTGTGGAGAGGGAGAAGAGGCTTACTCCAGTTGTTGTGAGGATTTGTTGAAACGTATTGATCTGGTGGTCAATTGTATCGAGCAGGAGTGTAACGCTTCTTCGGTGTAAATTTTTGGAGAAAAGAAAGTTTTGTATTGGTATGGATGAAAGAAAATCTATTAAGTGAGAAACGAAGGTAGAAAAGCGGAATGGAGGTAAAAATGATAGCGTTAGGAAATGATGCAGCGGGGTATACATTGAAACAGGAAGTGATCCGGTATTTGGAACAGGAGGGAATCGAATATAAGGATTATGGCAGTTATGATGATTCTCCCTGTGATTACCCGGTATATGCCAAAGCGGTGGCCAAAGCGATTGTAGCCGGAGAGTGTGAGAAGGGGATCCTGATTTGTGGCACTGGGATAGGGATTTCCATTGCTGCAAATAAGGTAAAAGGGATTCGTGCCGCTCTTTGTCATGATACGTTTAGTGCCCAGGCAACGAGAGAGCATAATGATGCGAATATATTGGCGATGGGAGCGCGAGTCATCGGTCCGGGACTGGCGGTCAAAATCGTGGATACTTTTTTACATACTGAATTTTCTAATGTGGATCGTCATATCAACCGGATTCGTCAGATAGAGGAGTAAACATTGTATACATGCATACTAGTTCTTGACACACGCAAAAGCAAGCAGTAAAATTGAACTAGTTATAGAATCTGCCCTCTGGTGGGCATACGAAAGGAAGTAATAATATGGCAAAAAAAGACATCGATTGGAGTAACCTGGGATTTAGTTACATTAAGACGGACAAACGTTATGTATCTAATTTCAAAAATGGTGCATGGGATGATGGTGTTTTGACTGGGGATGACCAGATCACGATAAGTGAGTGTGCCTGTGTGCTGCAGTATGCACAGACAGTATTTGAAGGACTGAAGGCATACACCACAGAGGATGGTCATGTGGTATGTTTCCGTCCGGATCTGAATGCAGAGCGTCTGGAGCAGTCAGCACAGAGATTGGAGATGCCAACATTTCCGAAGGACCGCTTCATAGATGCTGTAGTGAAAACTGTTGAGGCCAATATTGACTATGTACCACCATATGGTTCTGGTGCTACATTATATATCCGTCCTTATATGTTTGGCAGCAACGCCGTAATCGGAGTTGCACCGGCAGAGGAGTATCAGTTTCGTGTATTCTGTACACCAGTAGGTCCTTATTTCAAGGGCGGAGCGAAGCCGATCACGATTCGTGTCTCTGACTTTGACCGTGCAGCTCCTCACGGAAGTGGTCATATCAAGGCTGGTTTGAATTATGCAATGAGCTTGCATGCTATTGTAGATGCACATAAAAAGGGATTTGATGAGAATATGTATCTGGATCCGTCTACCCGTACTAAGGTAGAGGAGACCGGTGGTGCTAATTTCCTGTTTGTTACCAAGGATAATAAGATTGTTACACCAAAGTCAGATAGTATCCTTCCATCCATTACCCGCCGTTCTTTGATGACAGTGGCAGAGAAATATCTGGGTCTGGAAGTTGAGCAACGGGAAGTATACTTAGATGAGGTTAAGGATTTCGCAGAGTGTGGTCTGTGTGGTACAGCGGCAGTAATTTCTCCGGTAGGCAAGATCGTAGATCATGATAAAGAGATCTATTTCCCTAGCGGTATGGAAGAGATGGGACCGGTTACCAAGAAACTGTACGATACACTGACAGGCATCCAGATGGGACGCATCGAAGCGCCAGAGGGATGGATCAAAGTGATCAAATAGTACAGGTTGGTATATTCCTCTCTGATATCAAAGAGGAAAAGTTAATAAAAGTGTGAAAAGCGCGTCATGATTATTCTATCATGGCGCGCTTCTGATCGCATTGACATTATTTTCATTTGATATAATGTAGTCTGGTTCTGAGAAGGGTTTTATAAGAGTCCTTCTGCTTGTTTTAATAATAAAAGTTTGTCGCCTTGATGTATTTCCTCGTGTTCCAGATGATTGAGTTCACGGATACTGTCGATGGTGGTATGAAATGTCTTGGCAATACTCCAAAGACTGTCTCCTTTTTTAACAATATATCCCACGAGACCAGGCATTTCCTGAAAGCGTTCCAGATCAATAGGAATTTCCTGGAAGGAGGTAACGATCTTACCGCCACATCCGGTAAATACCAAGACGCTTAAGTTTAGGACAGCCTTTACTTCGATTTCTTCCCGGTCTAACATGATTACACTAATGTTGTTGATATCGGTTTGGAGTTCATAACTGTCGGTAGGCTGGATCTCTCTGACTTCGATGAGATGTTCAAAAGGTATTGTGCCTTTTTGCACATTGAGTGGTCTGGTATCATCTTCCGAGATGTACAGAATCTCCACTTCCAGTACACCTTCCAACCGGATTCCATCTTCGGTGATAGACTGCTCGTCGATCTGAATCGTACCGGAAGCATTGCATATCTGCAAGATACCTTCCCGGTCTGCGTCCACTTTGATATGGTCTGCGATCCGTAGTGTGCTTTGATTTTTTACCCGAAGTCTGCGGGTACACGCTTCCTGGTGAATCAGTTGTAGTTCACACTTGGTGGAGTAGGCGTCTTTCAGATATTCAAAACTTTCCTCCTGATAACATTTGATATCCAGATGTAAGGTCACTTCCAGATCCATGATGCGGGATTCTCCATCCTCGTCCGGGCGAAATTCCAAAAGTTTTTTGCCGGGAATAATGGAAATATCCGCGATCATATCCTCATTGCAATCTGGGCAGGAGACAATGCCGTCAAAAGGCAACTCTGTTTCATAAAATTCTAAATTTCGTTCATCCTCTTCCGGTGTATATAATACGAATACTGTCAGATCGCCAGAGATTCGGATACCATCGTCGGTGAGACGCGTAGCCAGTCCCTGAGGGGTCATTTCATAATATAATAATGCTTCGCAGTTTGGTTTCCCTTTCGGCAGAGAGGTTTCCTCTTTGATACGGAATACATCTTTGCGCTGCATGACCTGATTTGTCAGTGACATGGTCTGGTGCTGCTGATAAAGACCCTCTGGTGCGGAGATATCCTCCATATCTGCCCGCGCAGCATCATCGGATACGATGCGCACTCCGATCTCTAAATCATCCGTCTCATCCTGGCAACAATGCAGACTGAGGATCGAGCGAATGCTGACTTTGCGGGAATTGATCAATCCCGCCTGGCAGTCCTCCAGATCAAAATGGCAGTGAATTTCCTGGTCGGAGGAGGCATTTTCCATATTAATAGATTCCTCAAAGGGAATTTGCCCCTGCATGGTATGTATTGGTCGAAAATCCGCAGAGCATAAATAGAGCAGAGAAAACAGCAGTTGTCCACGGACAAGGACGCGGTCAGTTTCCGGTGTGGTTTCCTGAATCTGGACTTCGCCTTGTACTTTTATAATATGTTCGATGTCCGGTTTGCTGTCCGGTACATTAATATCGTCCTCCAGCGTCAACTGGATATCGCTGCGACACTTTGTCTGACTGGTATGAATACGTTTGGTAATCAGTTCCATATCGTTTGCCCTTTCTAATCCTGTTTATATCTGGGGGACAGATGAGAGACCGTCCCATTTTCAGATAGGTCTAACATAATGTATGCAAAGATCAGGCAGTATAGAACAGTTTGGTGAGGATTGCTGAAAAGGAAAGGTTATGATATGATGTACGCAAAGGCGGCGGGGAAATATCATATGTTCGCACTTATGAGTTTATATTTATACCAGAATGGAGCAAACGGATTATGGCAGAGCAATATATATCAGATGCTGAGATACCAGTGATAACTTATACAAATAATATTACGGTTGAAAATTATAATGCACTGCGACGTGCGGTGAACTGGATTAAAGTGACGGAGAAACGTGCTTCGATAGCATTGCGGCATTCCTTTTATCTCTGTGTGGCGGTATGTGAGGGAAAGCCTGTGGGGATGGCACGGATCGTCAGCGATGGCGGTTATACCTATTTTATCACGGATGTGATTGTGCATCCGGATTATCAGGGATACCATATCGGAACGGAGTTGATCAGCCGTGTGTTGGATTATATCGAAAAAGATGTGGTGGATGGAGAGACGGTGATGGTTAGCCTGATGGCCGCCTATGATAGAGAAAGTTTTTATGAACGGTTTGGATTTCATACCAGGCCATTTGGAAATCATGGTCCGGGTATGTCTATGTGGGTGTCCAGAGATGTGACCGGTAAAGTGATTACGGCATAAATAAGAGATCATTACCAGCCGATGTGCTGTTTGTGGTCATATCCGGCTAATTCGACTTTTTTGGTTGCCAGTTTCTGGTGACGGCTGGAGTAATTTTCCTGAGAAATCAATCCATCGTGATAATACTGTTCCAGTAATGCTTCATATTCCCGTAAGCCTTCCTGCGCCATATCTTTATAATTGTTTTCACAGCTCATTTCCATAGCACGCCAGGACGCATCCAGGTTCTGACGTGCTTTTCTTTTTTTACTTCCAAACATGGTGACCTCCTTGGGATCGGTAAATTATCGCAGTCCTAGATGAACTGATTTTTATCAGCATCATAGTGATAATCTATCGATGCCAGTTTATCCTGTATCTCTTTCTCTGACAAATTCATTGCTTTGCATAGTTCTGTCAGAGAGGGATAAAAATCACGCAGCTGTGTATTGATATAGCTCACTAACATCATGGGATCATTGGGGATTGTCATTTAAATACCTCGCTACTTTTGGATTATGTCTTCTGGCATTTTCGATCAGCCGTACAATTTTTTCAATGGAATTGTTTAATTGGCTTTTCTTCATAGCCTTAATATACTGTTTGCGATCCTGATATACTGTCTGCACAGCATCCAATAATATCTCGTTGGTGATCTCCTTTTCCTCTAACATGACGCTGTATCCGGCATTTCGGAAAGACATTGCGTTTAAGATCTGGTCACCACGGCTGGATTCTGCCGGTAACGGGATCAGAATATTAGGTTTGCGCAGTGCTAAGATCTCACAGATGGCATTGGCTCCTGCGCGGGAAATCACGATATCGGCTGCCGCCATCAGATCGCGTAATTCTTCTTTGATATATTCAAACTGGACATAGCCTTTGATACCCTTAAGCGTTTCATGGACTTTCCCTTTGCCGCAGAGATGGATGACTTGAAATTGTCCCAGTAATTGTGGCAGGATCGCACGCACCGCATCATTTACCGCTACGGCACCCAGGCTTCCGCCTATCACTAAGAGTACGGGTTTGCTGTCATCAAATCCACAGAATGCCAATCCCTTTTCCCTGTCACCCTGGAATAATTCCTGACGGATCGGAGAGCCTGTCAAAACTGCTTTGTCTGCTGGCAGATGGGACATAGTCTCCGGGAAATTAGTACATACACGGAGTGCACAGGGAATACAGATTTTGTTTGCCAATCCCGGTGTCATATCCGATTCATGCAGTACGCAGGGAATGTTATGACTCTTTGCTGCCAGTACTACTGGTACAGATACGAAACCGCCTTTAGAAAATACTACGTCAGGCTGGATCTCGCCTAATAAACGTCTCGCCTGCCCCAGACCCCGGATCACCTTAAATGGATCAATTAAATTTCTGGGATCTATGTAGCGGCGCAGTTTACCGCTGGAAATAGGATGGTACGGAATGCCCATATCGCCAATCAGTTGACGCTCGATACCTTTGTAAGAACCGATATAATGTATATCATATCCCCTCGCCTGTAGTGCGGGAATTAATGCAATATTGGGTGTGACATGCCCTGCAGTGCCGCCACCAGTCATTACAAGTGTTTTTTTCATGCTAGAAACTCCTTTCTAAAATAATACTTCTATAATAGTATAGTATAAAATATGATTCGCCGCAATGACAAATAACATTTGCCAAAAGGAATCTGAGATTTCTAAAAAAATTGTTGACAAATTATATAAACCATATTACATTGAAACCATATTTTTAATAATGGAAAGGAGACGAGTATGAGACGTAAGATGAGAATGCGGATGATCAGTTTGACATTATCTTTTGCTATGGTGCTTGCTTGCATGGGAGGTACTTTTACGATTTCCCAGGCAAAAGCTTCCGCAGTAAAGTTGAATGTGACAAACAAGAAGTTAAAGGTGGGAAAGAGTTATCAATTAAAAGTTAAGAAGAAAAAGAACATAACGATCAAGAAAAAGACATTTTCCAAGAAAGGTGCTGCGATCAAGATTACGAAAAAGGGTAAGATCCAGGCCAAAAAAGCGGGAAAAGCTACGGTGACTTGTAAAGTGAAATATCGTAAGAAAAACTCTAAGAAAGTATATAGTGTGAAATTAAAATGTAAAGTAGTTGTCACAGGGACAAAGAGTACGACTAACGCTGGCAATGCTAACCAGAATAAAGATTTGCCAACTGGTGGAACGGAGCAGAAGCCGGGAACAGGCACAACTCCGGGGACGGCGGAGACACCAGAGCCAGGCACGACTACTGTACCGGGAACAGAGGAGACACCAGAGCCGGGTACGACTACTGCACCGGGAACGGAAGAGACGCCAGAGCCAGGAGTGACTTCAACGCCGGGGACAGAAGAGACGCCGGAGCCGGCAGCTACATCGACACCAGAGATTACAGCTACCGATGAGCCAGTGGCAACATCGACACCAAAAGTGACATCATCGCCTACAGCGGCACCAGTACCTACAGCGACAGCCACGACGGCACCGACTTCAGCACCGACACCGACAGCTACCGCTAGTACAGGGGATGAGACCACTTCGGCATTTAATCTGATTCATGAAATGGGATTGGGTACGAACCTGGGAAATACGATGGAAGCATATTGTGCAGGTGCATCCACTCCGACACAGATAGAGACGAACTGGGGACAGCCGGTGACGACACAGGCGATGATTACTGGTATGAAAAATGCGGGATTTCGTTCCCTGCGCATCCCAGTTTCCTGGTCCAGTATGATGTCCAATGACGGAAACTATACGATTGATTCGGCACTTCTGCAGAGGATCGAGACGATTATCAATTATGCCTTGAACGAAGATATGTATGTTATCATCAACATTCACTGGGATGGCCAATGGTGGGGTCAGTTCGGTGATGCCGATAGCAGTGTCCGTGCGAAAGCCTGGGCGAGATATGAAGCTTTTTGGACACAGATTTCTGAATATTATAAAGATTACTCGGATCATTTGATCTTTGAGTCAGCCAATGAAGAGCTGGGAGAACGGTTAAATGACAACTGGGCGGATACGAGTGGCAGCCAGACTGGAGTATTGACGGAGGACGAATGTTATCAGACGGTAAATGAGATTAATCAGAAATTTGTGGATATTGTGCGCGCTTCCGGTGGAAACAACCCGACCAGATTTCTATTGATCGCCGGGTATGATACCGATATTGATAAGACCTGTGACAGCCGTTATGTGATGCCGACCGATACTATCGACGAGCATATGATGGTATCCATCCATTATTACACACCAGGTACATATTGTATTTCAAACAATCCTGCAAATTCTTGGGGTTATGATGCTTCCTGGGGAACAGAGGATGATATTGCGGCGATGAAAGCACAGCTTGCCAAGATGAAAACTACATTTGCTGACAGGGGTATCCCGGTGGTGATCGGTGAATACGGTGTGACAGATGGTTTAAGTAATGGAAGCTATGTTCGCAAGGAAGGCAGAGATGTATTTTTCAAGACGGTATGTGAGTACGCCATTAATCATGGTATGTGTCCGATGTTATGGGATACGAATCAGGTGTATAACCGATCAAGCTGTACCGTCACCCATAGCACGGAAGCAGAGAATTATCTGGCTTTGGCGCAGGAGGCAGCACAAAACGAGGTTTATCAGCCAGCCGGTGCACCTTCAGAATATATCTGGAGCGGAAAGATTCAAAATTCTTCCTATAATCAAAATGTGATTTCCACGCAGGAGGAATCTAATTTTGTAGTCACAGGAAATGGCGGAAGTTTCATATTATCCGGTGTAACCTGGGACGATTATCAGAATCCGGTGATAGAGATTACTTCCGATGGCTTATCTGGTTCTTGTTATTGCAAATTTGCTACAAGTGTGACGGCACCGGAATCCGATTGGCCTTATGTGGGAGATGATGATGCAGATATTTTTGCAAATAACTGGACTTTTGGAAGTACACTTACGATTGATTTATCCGGTAAAAATCTATCCGGCAGACAATCTCTGTACTTTAGTATGAATGGTGGTGATTTCGAGGGAAATATTACCATCCGCATCAAAGAGAAATCATAAGGAACAGAGAGTAATAGAGCTGACAGTGGTGATGGGATCAAACAGGTAACATGACGGTCAGAGGATGAATATGAAGGTTCATATGTGGATTAGAAACGGAGTTCTTAGGAACTCCGTTTTTGCTTTGACTGACACAATACAGATGAACAAAATTCATCTTAAAAATGAACAAAATAAAACATTCTCTCTTTACATTTCCCAAAATCGTTATATAATAGTTACTGCTGAGAAAAATTCGACATTAAAATGAAAAATATTCATGAATAAATGTGATCCAAGTGCATAGCCGGAAACCTGTGTTTTGGAGGTTTTGATGCTTGTATCATATTTATATGAAAATATGGAGGAGATATCATGAAGAATGGAATTGAGATCAGATGGCATGGGCGTGGTGGCCAGGGTGCTAAGACAGCCGCCCTGCTTCTGGCAGATGTAGCATTTAAGACGGGACAGAATGTGCAGGGTTTTCCGGAATATGGTCCAGAGCGTATGGGTGCGCCGATCACAGCCTATAACCGTATCAGTGCAGACAAAATCCGGGTACATTCTAATATTTATCACCCGGACTATGTCGTGGTGGTGGATGAGACTTTGCTGGAGTCGGTGGATGTGACAGCGGGCTTAAAATCATCCGGTGCAATCATTGTGAATACGCCAAAATCTAAGGAAGAGATTATGCCGCACTTAAAGGGATACGAAGGTCGTGTCTATACTGTGGATGGCAGGAAGATCTCGGTAGATGCTTTGGGGAAGAATTTCCCAAATTCACCAATGTTAGCAGCCACGGTAGCTGTCAGCGGTGTGATGCCAAGGGATAAATTTATCGGTGAGATGCGCGCGTCTTATCAGCACAAGTTTGCCAAGAAGCCGGAAGTGATCGATGGCAATATGCAGGCATTGGAAGTGGCATTTGATGTCATTGAGCAGGCGATGGCGCAAGAGGCATAGAGCAGAGCGTGGATATATGAAATGGAATGGAGGACGAAATGAGAACTGATATCACAAAGATCGATGAAAAGACTCCTCACCAGGAGTTGACAGAAGGGTTGATGGTCTTCGCAGGTGGCACATCCAAGTTGTTTAATACCGGTGAGTGGAGAACCAATACCCCTATATACTATAAAGATAAATGTAAACAATGCCTGTTGTGCACCCCGGTTTGCCCGGACGGATGCATTCCGGTGAAAAACAGTCAGAGGCAGGAATTTGATATGGATCATTGTAAAGGTTGTGGAATATGTGCAGCCGTGTGTCCATTTGGCGCAATCGAGATGAAGGAGGGACAGCAGTAATGGCAATCAAAGAACGTATGTCAGGTAATGAGGCGGTTGCATTTGCAATTCGTCAGGTGAATCCGGATGTAATGCCGGCATTTCCGATCACTCCTTCTACGGAGATTCCGCAGATGGTATCCACCTATATCGCAAATGGTGAGATAGACACAGAGTTTATTCCGGTGGAAAGTGAGCATTCTTCCATGAGTGCTGTGATTGGTGCAGAGGCGGCTGGTGCCCGCAGTTTGACAGCGACTTCTTCCGCAGGTCTGGCGTTGATGTGGGAGGAATTATTATTAGCCGCATCCAATCGTCTGCCATGTGCGTTGACACTGGTAAATCGTACTTTATCCGGTCCGATCAATATAAACTGTGACCATTCCGACGGAATGGGTGCCCGGGATACCGGATGGATACAGATTTATGCGGAGAATAACCAGGAGGCTTATGACAATTTCATTCAGGCATATCCTATCGCAGAAGATCCCAGAGTGCATTTGCCGATCATGATCTGTCAGGATGGTTTTATCACCAGTCATGCAGTGGAGAACATTGAGCTATTGGAAGATGAAATCGTCAAAGATTTCGTAGGGGAGTATCAGCCGGAAGAGTTTTTGTTAAATCCGGGAAAACCAGTTTCTGTGGGACCATATTCGGTTAGTAATTATGCGATGGAAGCAAAGAAAAACCAGGAGGATGCCTTAGAACGTTCCAGCGAGGTGATCCTGGAGGTTGCGAAAAAGTTTGCAGCGGTATCCGGCAGAGAGTATGGTCTGTTTGAAGAATACCGGACAGAAGATGCCGATTATATCATCCTGATCATGGGATCTGCGGCAGGGACTGCCAAGGAAGCAGTGGATGAGTTGCGCGAACAGGGGAAAAAGGTTGGTGTGCTTAAACTGCGTGTGTTCCGTCCGTTCCCGGCAAAGGAGATTGCCCAGGCGTTGAAGGGATGCAAGGCAGTGGCGGTATTGGATCGCTGTGAGAGTTATAATGGTAACGGTGGACCCCTTGGCAGCGAAGTAACCGCAGCATTATTCCGCGAGAAAGTTATGATTGAGGCAGTGAACTATATTTATGGTCTGGCCGGCCGTGATTTTACAGTGTCCGATGCAACAGGGGTATTCCAGGAGTTAGAGGATATGGTGGAACAGGGAAAAGAAGTGGAGCAGTACCAGTACATTCGATTGAGAAAATAATAATAAGGAGTTTAGGGAAATATGAGTGATTTGAGTTTAAAGACGATAATGAATAAACCGGAACGTTTGGCACCCGGGCATCGTATGTGTGCCGGCTGCGGTGCAACAATCGCTGTACGTGCTGTCCTGCGCGCTTTGCATGAAGGGGATCAGGCGGTGATTGGTAATGCGACAGGATGTCTGGAGGTATCTTCCTTTATGTATCCATATACATCATGGGAAGACAGCTATATACATAATGCATTTGAGAATGCCGGGGCGACCCTGAGTGGTGTGGAGACCGCGTATAAGGCTTTGAAAAAAAGAGGGAAATTACCGGAAGATGTGACTTATAAATTTATTACCTTCGGTGGCGATGGTGGAACTTATGATATCGGCTTCCAGTCTTTGTCGGGAGCTATGGAACGAAACCATGATATGGTGTATGTCTGTTATGATAATGGTGCTTATATGAATACAGGTATTCAGCGTTCGTCCGCAACGCCAATGTACGCAGATACCACCACGACCCCTGTGGGTTCTGATTCCAATGGTAAGATGCAAAACCGTAAGGATCTGGCAAGTATTATCGCAGATCATGATGTCCCATATGTCGGACAGACTACATTTACCAATAATTTTATGGATTTGCATCGCAAGGCTGAAAAAGCCATTTATACAGAGGGTGCTGCTTTTCTGAACGTGATGGCACCTTGTCCGCGTGGATGGAGATACGATACACCGGATATTATGAATATCTGTAAACTGGCAGTGGAAACCTGCTATTGGCCAATGTTTGAGGTGGATCATGGCAAGTGGATTCTGACTTATGAGCCAAAGAAGAAGCTGCCGATCGAGGATTTTCTGCGGGCGCAGGGGCGTTTTAAGCATCTGTTTAAGCCGGGCAATGAGGATCTGATCCAGCAGTTCCAGGATGAGGTTGACAGACGCTGGGAGGATCTGTTATACAAGTGCAATCGGTAAAGCGGGTGTGATATGACCTTATTAATGTATCAGGTATTTAAGACGGTGGCAGAACAGGGGAGTTTCCGTAAAGCGGCAGATATCATGGGACTGACCCCTTCCGCAATCAGCCATGCGATTGCATCGTTAGAAGGGGAACTGGGTTTTTCCGTGCTGAATCGTAATAAGGCGGGGGTCACGTTGACGAATTATGGAGAGCATCTGCTTCCGTATGTGAATGCGGTCTTAAATAGTGACGAGAGTTTGCAGCAAGCGGTGGCTGAGTTCAATGGATTGAAGCAGGGAACTGTCAAGATCGGTAGTTTCTCCAGTGTCTGCACGAATTGGATACCGGATATCGTGCATTCTTTTGGCGCATTATATCCCGGTATCCATATTGAGATATTTCAGGGTACATATGATGATGTGGTGTATTGGTTAAAGAACGGTATCGTGGATCTGGGTTTTTTGTCGGTGTCCAGTGCCGCAGATTTGCCGATAGAGCCATTGTATCAGGACCCGTTGATCTGTGTTATGCCCAAAGGTGTCCGCAAAGCTGGACAGAATGATTGCATTGGCATCGATGAAATGCGGCAGTATCCTTTTGTGGCGCAGCGGGAGTCCACCGATGCGGATATCCAGAACTTTTTGAAAGAAAATTCCTTGGCGGTACATTCCAGCTATCATGTGGTGGATGATTTGTCTACGGTGGCGATGGTGGCAAACGGATTTGGAATCTGTCTGATGCCGGAACTGACCATGTTAGATATTCCCTATGAGGTGGACTGTTATCCGGTGAAGCCGGACGCATACCGCATCATCGGGATCGCTACCTTAAATCCCGAGTTTATGGCACCGGCGGTGCGAACCATGTATAATCATATCTTAGAACAATATCGGAACATGGAACGGTAGTCTGTGGCGTGGATAGTCACAGGCTGCTTTTACTGTATAGGAAACTTCTCTGCACATGATTATTGATATAATGTGAAGGGTGACGTATGTGCAAATGCACAAGGAAGTTTGTGCATCCCTGACTTGCATTCATGAAAAAATTGGGGTAGGATAAACAAAAATGTAACAGAATAAAGATCAAAAATGCACGGCAAAGGGGTCGCAAATACCCTTTTGCCGTGCTTTTTTGGTGGTAAGGAAATGCGGCTGTGACAGTACACAGTCAGAAAGAGGGATGCGTATGAAAATGCTGAGAGCGATCATTCGTCCAGAGATGGCAGATCATGTGGCAGATGCACTATTGGAAGCCGGATATCCATCCATGACACGTATGGAGGTCTATGGACGAGGAAAACAGATGGGATTACAGGTGGGCAGTACATTTTATGATGAATTGCCAAAACACATGATTCTGATGGTGGTTCATGATGAAGATGTTGATACGGTAGCAGATATTATTATGCAAAACGCCTTTACGGGTGATGACGGTAACTATGGTGATGGAAGAATCTTTGTATCGCCTGTGCTGAAGGCTTATACGGTAAGCACACAGTCATCCACACTGTAAAACGGAGGGGGGATTCTTATGGTAGAGATACTGGCAGTCATCCGGCCGAACCGGTTGTCGGCGACGAAGAAGAAATTAATTGAAGTGGGATATCCGGGTTATACCTGTCAGAAAGCCATGGGACGGGGTAAGAAACCAGCCACCTTCATGATGGCAGATGGTACCAGGATCCGAACCGGATTGGTCAACAAAAGAGTATTAAATATCATGGTAGCAGAGGATGCGCAGGAGGAAGTGGTGAAAGCGATCATGGAAGCAAATTCTACCGGGGCGCCGGGAGACGGGAAGATTTTCATCTGTCCGGTGGAAAGTTCCTATAATGTACGAACCCGTAAGCAGACAGACGAAATCTAAGGAAGGTGGTCATACATGAAAAATAAGGCAAAAGAAAAAGCGATATCCGCTATCGTAGTGATATTTCTGCTGGTCCTGTGGTTTGTGGCGACAGAATATAATTGGGTGGATGTCAAGTTGATCCCGACACCGGGGCAGGTGTGGGAAGCCTTTTTATCCGTTTGTAAGGATTACAAAGGGCACAGTTTATTACAGCATATCGGAGTCAGTATGCAGCGGTTGTTTATTGCTTTCGGACTGGCAGTGATTACTGCAGTTCCACTGGGGCTAATGAGTGGATTTAGCGCTACAGTCCGGGCAGCCTTTGAGCCGATTATCGAGTTTTACAGACCATTGCCGCCGCTGGCTTATTATACATTGCTGGTGCTGGCATTGGGCATAGAGAATGCATCCAAGATCGCATTATTATATCTGGCATGTTTTGCACCGATCTATGTGTCCTGCGTCTCTGCGGTGGTGCGGGTGAACCGGGATTACATAAACAGCGCATACACTTTGGGGGCGAATAAATTTCAGGTCTTTTTCTCGGTTATCTTTCCGTCCTGCCTGCCGGATATGTTCACAGGACTTCGTACATCCATCGGTGTTGGATATTCTACTCTGGTTGCGGCAGAGATGGTGGCAGCAAACATCGGGATCGGATGGATGG
>JAUNIU010000287.1 GCA_030523265.1 Eubacteriales bacterium
GATAGGGTGAAGAAAGGATGAAGATAATGATGAATGAAGAAAAGTTATAAAAACAAAGCCACCGAAGACAAAATATCTTCGGTGGCTTTTATAATTATGCTCTTAGATTATGGAAACTACTAATCTTCCCAAAACAAAGAACTTTTTGAGTCAGCTTCTATTATTGTTTCAGTTCCTGTTTCTGTAGCGTCACCTCCTGTTATGCCTTCGAGAAAGTTGTTCTTCTCGTCAGTTGCACTTATAGAACCAGCCAACAACGAACCATCAGCTTCTGTTATTATAACATTTATGATAGGCTTAATATATGTCTTTTTCATTGTTTCTTTTGTTGTTATAATTATTATAGTTTGCAATCGTAACTTACTTTACGATAACCTTTTTAACCATTCCGTTTGCCATCTTTACGATGTTTACACCCTTTGTCATGCTATTCAAGCGATTACCTTGTATATCGTAGATGGCAGTAGCAGCAGAAGAAGTATTTATGTTATCAATAGCTGTAGGCACATCACTAATGTCGTAGGTTATAGCCTTAGCTTGGCTTCCCTCTGGCAATTGCAAATATGCACGCATACCCTTGATAATATTTTGTCCGCCTGTTGCGTGATAGAACTTATTATTTGATATAAAGAAAGCACCTGTAGGGATATTGCCAGCAGTATATACACCCACGAAATTGATTCCGTTGCCAATCTGTGTAGGAGTCTTTGTGTCAACATCTACATTCTCTACCTCTATCTTATTAACAGCTTCATTCACTCTTATCATATATGGTTTTCCAGCCTCTATACTATTAGCCGTAGCGAAGCGTAAATGTATGTTTCCATTAGCGTCTACTTCTGTATCATCGGTAAGTTCTTTTACCTCCCATCCTGTAGGTATCTTCATATTGAAAGGCAATACCAATGTGTTCCATTTAGCATCAGCCTTGATGGTGCGGTTTACAGTTACAGATGTATAATAGTCTGTCTGTGCAGTCAACGCATTATCGGTTTCGTTCATGGTGAGTTCGTTGCCGATGAATGTCATATGGAAATCGTCTGCCTTAAACCATTTGCCATTGTCGCTACACAAGGAAATTTCTGCCTTATGGTCTGTTACATTATATTCTCCACTTACCAAAGCCATAGTTCCAGGACCCACAGCAGCAGTCGTTGCTGTTTGTCCGTTTACTGTTAAAGCAATATTGTTTCCTGCCTCCATAGCTACAAGAGCCGAAACCATATACTTACCATTAGGAATATCAGTAACGTTTTGTGTCAATGGTTTTACGGCGTTCTCTTTATTCCATGTATTAAAGAGATGAGAACCTTCGGCTCCTAAAGTAGTATAACGATCATTATCCTGTAATGTCACCTTTGTTTCCCAGCCCGATGTTGCACAAGTCCAACCTGTCATGTCGCCATATTCAAAGTTTGGATTTACTATAGCGAAAGTCATATCTGCATTCTTTGTGCGCTGTTTCTTTACCGCAGCATTCAGCTGGGCATACATCTCTTTCATTTCTGCCTTGCCATCACCGGTATATGAGCCAGCCTCTATACCATTTTCATATTCTGACAAATCAACAGATGCTCCTGCGTTGTCGGTGAGAGTAGCAGCCTTTGTTTTTATATCCTCTGCAGCAAGTTTTATGCGTCCGTTTGCCACGTTGCATATATACTTTACCCTGAAATTATCAGCCTTGAAGAAACAACCTTTAGTATGCATATATTTATCATACTTTTCTCCACTACCACCAACAGCTCCGATGGTAATATTTCCGTCTTCTACCAAGAACTGAAGAGTAGCTTCTGTAAACTTACCTTTATTTTCTGCAACTATTGCTTTGTGGCTATTGTTTCCGATAAGGAATACTGATCTTCCATCAAAAGAAGTTAGCAAAGCCTTCACCTCATATAGTCCGTTCTTTACACCACTTATCGTCTGATATACATAAGGAGCAGTAGTCTCATTATCTCCATTATAAGAGTAGAACAGATTTTCGCCATCGCAGCCTTGTGATGTATATGTATTATTACTATTAGTCTTTACTCCGACATCTTGTTTTGTCAAATCAGAACCCCATCCTGTCATGTCGCCAGTTTCGAAGCTTGGGTTTTCTATCAATGCTGTCATGTCGCCAGAAGACTCGTTATTCAACGAAGCTATGAGAGCACGCTTATAAGCTGCATCTACCTGTTTGCATAGTACATCAACGTCAGCATCCGACTTAATGTTGTTCTCATTGTAGCGATATATAACGCTTGAAATGTCGTAAACTTCCTTACCAGCATCGTTTAGTTGCTGTACCTTAGCCCATGTTTCATTCACACGCTTTGCCACTTTATTCTTGAAGGTTATGTAAGGGTCGATTTCTGTATCGTCACCATCACCATAGTAGTAAAGTTGGAAATCGTCAACGCAAAGCATACCTGTAAAGTCTGAATAGCCAGAACATTTATCTT
>JAUNIU010000288.1 GCA_030523265.1 Eubacteriales bacterium
GGAGATTCAGGACACTATGAACTGACGATAGATTCTTCCGTTGGTATTGAAGAAACAGCAAATATCATTTTGCAGTAAGTTTCTAACTGTAAAAAATGAAACGCGGTAAAAGTGTGTGGATCTTTTCTTTGAAAGAATAAGCCCCTTTCTTCATCCTGTGTATTTTATTCAGGTTTTAATGACACAGATGAAAGAAAGGGGCTAAATTTATGCCTAAAAATCAAGTTTGCGGACGATCTGTGTGTGTAACGATTCGTGACATCCTTCCATCCATTGCTTTTTCTTTTATTTTAGGGAGATGTTGGATTCTGCTAATATCATTTTATCTGCTGCAAAGTTGATAAGTAGATTTGATATTGAATATATGAATATGCTGAGTAGTAGGTGTGATCTTCTTATTGTAGATGAGGCGCCTCATATCTAGGCAAATAGCTGGAATCAGATATAATTTTCTATTGTCTATAGCACAGGAACAGGGGTATTTATAATATTCAGACGATTATCATAGCTGATTTTTATAACATCTTAATTTCAATCTCCATACCCTTTTATCCTTTTAATTTTCTGTGATGTATGCTTATGGCACAAAGATGAAAAAGGAAGGGAAGGGTTATGCGTATCATAAAGTCAATCCGAAAATTTGAATATGAATTTGATTTAAAGGCAGAGCGGTTTCTTTGGAAGCATCCGTTTCTTGGATTCCTTGCCATCTTTGTTGGGATGCCGGTTTTTGTGTTAGTTTGCGTGTGTATAAGTACCGTCGTAATTGCTTTTCCAATGGCATGGCTTTTTGGATTGCTTTAATCTTTATGCGATTTTAAAGCTGCCATTCAATGCCTAACGCCATTTTTAGAGAAAAGAGATTATTATATTTCCAGCAAAGGAGGAAAACAATATGCAGATTATGATCGCAATTATTGGCATATGCGCGGCGGCAATGCTTACGTGGTATGCCTACATTTTAATGAAGGGAGATGAACAGGTATGATGACGGTTATCCAATATGTTTTATATCTCGTCATTCTGGCAGTGCTGGCAATACCGCTTGGCGCTTACATAAAAAAAGTGATGTTTGGAGAAAAAACATTTTTGTCTGGACTTCTCACACCCTGCGAAAATCTGGTTTACAAGGTAATGCGGGTCGATAAGGAGGAACAAATGAACTGGAAGAAGTACGCAGTCAGCGTATTGATTTTTTCCGGTATCGGGCTGGTGTTTTTGTTCCTGCTTCAAATCCTGCAGGGAGTTCTTCCCGGCAATCCACAGGGACTTTCCGGTGTGAAATGGGATTTGGCTTTCAATACTTCTGCCAGTTTTGTGACCAACACGAACTGGCAGGCATATTCCGGTGAGTCTACATTAAGCTATCTGACTCAGGCTATGGGACTTACGGTTCAGAATTTTGTTTCGGCTGCAACCGGAATCGCAGTTCTGTTTGCTATGATTCGCGGCTTTATCAAAGTAAAAGCCACCGGACTTGGTAACTTCTGGGTGGATATGACCCGAATTATCATCCATATTCTGATTCCGCTGAATCTGGTGATTTCACTGTTGCTGGTTGGCGGCGGTGTGATTCAGAATCTGAGAGGTGCGGAAACGGTATCGCTGGTGGAGCCTATCGCAGTCAGTGCAAAAGGTGAGATACTGGAAGACGCAGTTATTGACGAGGAGGCAGGAACGGTTACGGTACATGGAATCCATGTTCCTGACGCAAAAATCGTAACAGAACAGTTCGTCCCTATGGGGCCTGCAGCAAGCCAAATTGCCATTAAGCAATCGGGTACCAACGGCGGCGGATTTAATGGTGTTAATTCGGCGCATCCGCTGGAGAATCCTAACGCCTTTACAAATCTTATTGAGATGATTTCCATTTTGCTGATTCCGGCGGCACTGTGTTTTACCTTTGGCTCGGCAGTAAAAAATAAAAAACAGGGTATTGCAATATTTGTAGCGATGTTTATTTGCCTGTGCGTTGCCCTTGGCTGCATCGCAGTCAGCGAACAGGTAGGTACAGCACAGCTTGCACAGGATGGCGTAGTGAATATGTCTATGACTGGGCAGGCCGGAGGCAATATGGAAGGGAAGGAAACACGCTTCGGGATTGCGGCTTCTTCTACATGGGCGGCATTTACTACCGCAGCTTCTAATGGGTCTGTAAATTCCATGCACGACAGCTATACGCCTCTTGGCGGAATGATAACCATGCTGTTGATGCAGCTTGGCGAGGTGATCTTCGGCGGCACCGGCTGCGGTCTGTACGGAATGCTTGCATTTGCCATCCTAACGGTATTTATTGCCGGACTGATGGTGGGCAGAACACCGGAATTTCTGGGCAAAAAGATTGAACCATATGAAATGAAGTGGGCGGTGCTGGTTTGTCTGGCTACGCCGATTGGAATTTTGGTTGGAAG
>JAUNIU010000045.1:0-6126 GCA_030523265.1 Eubacteriales bacterium
GGGAAACAGCGGAACCTGTCGCATGCTGCTTCAGACAAACCTCCGAGGCGCATTCGATCGAAACGCTGTAAAGCAAAGACCTTCTATCAAGCCTAGTTGTCTGGCATGGAATCTGCAATCCAGCCGGATTTCCCCACAGCAAATTTCCGACAAGACACACAGGGCAGACATAATCGGCAAACCAGACGGTTGTAAAGATAACCACGAGTTATCCTTACAAAAATATCTCGTCTGAATATCGTGCCAGACGGTTGCGCAACCCCTGATATTTCTGACAGAGTTCCAATACCTCTGCTCTCTCGAACACAGATGCCGCCTCGTTTGCCTGCTGTAATATCCGGGCGTCCTGATAGATATCCGCCAATTTGAAGTCCAGCTCCCCGCTTTGACGGATTCCAAACAGATCCCCCGGTCCCCGCTGTTTCAGATCTTCTTCCGCCACCCGGAAACCATCGTTGGTTTGTTCCAGAACCGCCAGACGTTCCCGATTTTCCTGGGATGCATTACCTGTCATAAAGATACAATAGGACTGTGCCTCCCCGCGCCCAACGCGTCCTCTCAACTGATGTAATTGCGCCAGCCCAAAGCGTTCTGCATTTTCCACCATCATCACGGTAGCATTGGGCACATTGATCCCCACCTCAATCACAGTGGTGGACACCAGAATATCGATCTCATGTGCCACAAAACGTTCCATAATCTCATTTTTCTCTGCGGGTCTCATGCGTCCATGCAGATATTCCATGCGAACCGATGCCGGCAGATGTTCCCGAAGCATCTCGGTATAATCCACAACATTTTCCGCTTCCACCTCTTCACTTTCTTCCACCATGGGACAAATCACATAGACCTGATGTCCCGCCGATACTTCCTGGTGCATAAACCGGTATGCCTGCTTCCGGTAATTGGTGCCGACGACACAATTCTTTATGGGCAGACGTCCTTTTGGCAATACGTCAATTAGCGACACATCCAGATCCCCATATAAAATAATTGCCAGAGTCCGTGGAATCGGCGTGGCACTCATGACCAGCATATGCGGTTCTTTTCCTTTCTCATAAAAGCCCTCCCGCTGCTTCACGCCGAAGCGATGCTGCTCATCGGTCACCACCAGCGCCAGATCAGCATAGACTGCTTTTTCCTGTATCAGGGCATGTGTCCCGACAATGATATCCACCTCATGCTGCTGCATCCGGGTCTGCATCTGCCGCTTCTGCGCTGCCTTCATAGACCCCGTTAATAACCCTACACGTACCCCCAAGGGTTCTAACAATTCACAAAATGTAGCATAATGCTGCTCCGCCAACACTTCGGTGGGCACCATGATTGCCCCCTGATGGCCACTCTCCACCACTGTAAGCAATGCCAAAATGGATACAATCGTTTTTCCCGATCCCACATCTCCCTGAATCAACCGATTCATCACATACCCCGACTCCATATCTTTTATGATATCCTGCCAGGCTTTCTGCTGTCCATCCGTCAGCGTATAAGGAAGGGACTGCAACAGTGCTTCGGTCTTTTCTCCCGGACATGCCGCATACAAAGATTGCTTCCGATGCTTACTTTGCTTCATTTGATGTAATGCCAGTGTAAATAAGAAAAATTCCTCAAATACCAGACGATCTCTCGCCTGGCGAAATGCCTGCTCGTTTTTGGGAAAATGAATATCCCGGATCGCTGTCTTGTGTGGTATTAACTGATATTTTTTGCGAATCTCCAGCGGAATGAAATCCCCATTGAGATCAGTTTCCGCTAATGCCTGCGTCACCGCTTTCACTACCATGTTGTTGGTCAGCCGGGCCGTCAAGGGATAGATCGGCTGCATCTTGTGCAAAAGATTGGCATATTCCTGACGGTCTAAGATCTTGGGCTGCTGCATCTGTAAACGGCCATTTTTTACCGTAATTTTCCCACGCAAAATGTACCGCCTGCCCATGGTCAGAGAACGCATCAGATAGGGCATGTTAAACCAGGTCACCGGAAGCTGTCCACTGCTATCCCGCATCACACAATGCAGCATTTTCAGGTTTCGCACTCTGGATAGTTTTGGCTTGGCTGCCAGACTCACCTCCACTGCCATCGTCTTCCCCTCTCTTGCCTGGGATACATATTCCAATGGCTGATAGATATCATATGTACGGGGATACAAACCTAATAAATCTTCGATTGTCCGAACCCCTAACCTGGCAAACAATTTCTCCGTCTGCTCCCCGATGCCTTTTAAATTCCTAATCGAATCCTGTAATTCCATCTAATCCAAACACCTCATTAAAAAGGTGCTACGGCACAACGCCACAGCACCTCATGATATATTCTGCACTTATTCTAAAACAACACTCTTCCTATGCATCTTTGACGCCCGAAACCGTATACGGGTTCTATTCCACCGATATGAAATAGGAGTATACCGGCTGCCCGCCATACTGTACTTCCACTTCCAAATCCTCATGTGCCGCTTCGATCTCCTGCGCCAGTTTCTCTGCTTCTTCTTCCGTAGTCTCTGCACCATAATACAGACTAATCAACTCGGAATCCTCGTCGATCAATGCTTCCATCAATTCCTTAGTGGTCTCTGCCAAATCCTGCCCCACCGCCTGAATGGTCTTGTCGGTCAATCCCATGAAATCGCCCTGCTTGATCTCTTTGCCATCCATATTGGTATCGCGGACTGCATATGTCACCTGTCCGGATTTTACCAGATTCATCTCTTCTTCCATGCTCTGCGCATTATCCGCAGCGGACTGACCGGATACATAACTAACCAAAGCTGTGATACCCTGTGGAATGTTTTTAGAAGGAATCACAATAATCTCCTTATCCTCCGTCAGATCCTTCGCCTGATTCGCAGCCAGTATGATATTACCATTATTCGGTAAGATAAAAATCGTGTCTGCATTTACCTTTTCAATGGCTTCTAAAATATCTTCTGTGCTGGGATTCATGGTCTGACCACCCTCGATCACATAATCCACGCCCAGATCCTTAAAAATATCTACCAAACCATCTCCGGCTGCCACCGCGATAAATCCGGTCTCCTTACGTGGCGCCTGTGGCTCTGTCGTCTTTTCTGCTTTCTTATTCTCAGCCGCCACATCTTCCTCACTCATCTCACCGGAAGATATTTTGGCAGAATCGCGAATCACCTTCTCATGATGCTCCTCGCGCATATTATCAATCTTCATACTGGTCAGCGAACCATAGGACAGTGCCTTCTGGATCGCCATTCCCGGATCATTGGTATGCACATGTACCTTCACAATATCATCATCTGCCACGACCACTACACAATCACCGATCTTTTGCAGATATTCTTTTAACTGCGCCTCTACCACATCTCCGCCACGGTCTAACATGATAATAAACTCGGTACAATATCCAAACTTAATATCCACTTCTTCGGTACCAGAACCAGCACCCATGGAAATCGTCCGGGTACCTGTCTCGGTATCAATTGTAAAATCAGAAACCTTGCCCTTTAGGGCGTCAATGGCACCGCGGATAAAGGTCATCAGACCCTCACCACCGGAATCCACTACCCCCGCCTGCTTCAATACAGGCAGCAACTCCGGTGTCTTAAGTAATGCATCTTCCATCTGTGCAGCCACCGAATCACAAAACTCCTCGATATCCTCTGTGTCCGCATTTACCAGCAAATCCATTGCCTGGTCTGCGCCAGCCTTTGCCACAGTCAGAATGGTTCCCTCTTTCGGCTTCATGACCGCCTTATAAGCCGTCTCTGCGGCATGATTGATACCATTGCCCAACACAGTTACATCGATCTCTTCTAAGCCCTTGATCTCCTTCACAAAGCCACGGAAAATCTGTGATAAAATAACACCGGAATTACCGCGGGCTCCCCGCAGAGACCCACTGGAAATTGCCTTAGCCAACTGATCCATCGTTGGATTTTCAAGCGCGCTGACCTCTCTGGCGGCAGACATAATCGTCATTGTCATATTAGTGCCGGTATCCCCATCCGGAACCGGGAATACATTTAACTCATTAATATACTCTTTTTTCGCCTCCAACCCTCTGGCACCTGCCAAAAACATTTTTTGAAGCATTTGTGCATCGATTGTCTTAACACTCACTTTCCTGTACCTCCTTGCATCGGCCTACTTGCAACTTAATCTTCATCCACGATACGGACACCCTCGACGATCACATTAATCTGTTCGACTTCCATACCGGTAAATGTCTCGATCTTATATTTCACATGCTCCAGCACATTCTGTGCAACTGCGCGGATGCTGACACCATAAGCCACAATAATATGAAGTTCTATCTTGATGCGGTTATCCACCACAAATACATTGACACCACGGCCCGCATTTTCCTTTTTTAATAATTTGATAACACCGTCCTTCATATTGACGGCCGCCATCCCCACTATGCCGATACACTCTGCGGTTGCTGCTCCGGCGTACTTTGCCAGAACGTCACGATCAATCACGATGTTACCCATCTCTGTATTTATTTTTCCCTTCATAGCCCTACCTCCATTTGATGCTATTTCCTACATGCCCTATGTACAAAATTGGTTCATGACAGCCAGCTTTTCAATAAAAATTTCACAAAATCTATCAAGAATCAAAATCACAAACATATATTAACAATAAGATATACTATAAAACAGCATACCCATTATAGTATACCGTAATCCTTCCCATTACGCAAGAAAGAATACAAAGCGAAAGGAGAATTCTATGCGTCAAATGATTGGATTTATCCTGTTCTGGATCGCCATCGGCATGACCATCATGCTATTTTTGGACAATGGTTTTCTCGCAGTGCTGATTATCCTGTTATGTCTGATCCTGGGTTATAACTTATTTTGCTGCTAAAGCAGTTAATTTATACAAAGAAAAGGATCAGCATATGCTGATCCTGTATATCCAATATAAAGGTACGATATTATGCACGCTCTACTGCTCCAGAACGTAAACATCCTGTACATACTGGCATCTTCTTTGTTCCACCATTCACCTTAACTCTCACGGACTTAATGTTTGGCTTCCACATTTTATTACTTCTTCTATGTGAATGACTCACTTTATTACCGAAGTGAACACTCTTTCCACATACTGCACACTTTGCCATCGTAAGCACCTCCTTACCTTTATTCCTGATGGTCTGATTTATCTCGTCTTCACTAATCTTCCATTAGCACAACATGAACATAATACCAAAATCAAAACAGAAATGCAAGATAAATTTTAATTTTTTTCATCTTTTTGTTCTTCGGCTGTATTTTTCTTGTTTTTCCGCGGCGGAATATACTTATCTAACAGCTCCGGCACCATATCCAGCACTTTCGTCATGCTGTCCTGATTTTTGACATTTACCAGTTTTGTCTCTCCATCCTTAATCACCAGAATTGCACTTGGCTGGATCTTTCCACCCATACCGCCTGCGCCATTTTCCTTTTTTTCCTTTTCTGCAAAGGCACCGGCTGCCACACCAAAACTCACATCTACTAACGGCAAAATGATGGTGCCATCATCAAACTTTACAGCATCGCCTACCACTGTCTTGCTGGTAATAAACCCATCCATCCCCTGAAACAGAGAGGACATGGTTGCATTAAATGAATTGTCTGCCATCTAGAACTCCTCCTTCCATCGCTCCCACTCCCGCTGGAGCTGCTTAAAATCTTTATGAAACATAATCTTCACTGCTGTTACGATTATCGTAATCATCCGAATACGTCCCTTCATGACCAATCTGCCCTCAAAACAGGGCTCATCAAAATCCGGGTTAATCTGCACGCCGGAACCAATCCATCCATAAAACACTGCGATCAGTCCCAATATCTGTCCCGTTGAACAGGGATCTCCCGTTCCAAAACGGATGTTACCACGGATTTTCCGGGGACGAAGCTGCTTCCATAAATGTAACATATTATCTTTTGTGATGCAAATAAAACGTTTTGCATACTCTTCCTGCAACAAACGAATCAAGTCCTGAAGGGAACGAATTTTATGTCGCACCATACGAAACAGGTGTTTCATCACAGCAATGAAACCTCTAATTCTCTCCCATATTGTATCCGATTCCTTCTTTTCTTCGTTTTTTTTGCGCTTCTTTCCATCAGCACTCGGATGGTGTACAGGCTTTTTCTTA
>JAUNIU010000045.1:6136-15267 GCA_030523265.1 Eubacteriales bacterium
ATGCATGAAGCCGATTGTAACTGGACTGTCAAATTCCTCTCCGGTTCTTCCGTCTCTTGCTGACTTGTCCGTTCCTTGTCTGTTTCGGAAGAATCCTCCGATGCTTCTTGCCTGGCACCGCGGTTACTGTCATAAACGGGAATCCCCAGTATTCGTAGTTTCCAATGAATCGTATCCTCCTCCCAGCGAAATGGCAGCCGGATCACGAACCCAAGCCAGTAAAAGCTGCCGCACACCTGTCTCCCTTCGTCAAATACAGCTTTGATCCGGTAACGGACCGGCGCAAATAAAACAAGAACTGCCAAACATAAGAGTATGAGTAAAAGAATGCCAAGAACTTTAAACAGCACTATGAGTATCATCCCCACCATGTTCCATGTCATTCCACAACTCACCTCCCCTTGCGGTCATACATACTGCCTGTATCCGGTTTCAACTAAAATATTCCCGGATTTTCGCGCTGCTAATCGTGTTTGTTTCCTTTTGTACATCCAAAACGATCTGTGACACCAGCTGAACCGCGCCCTGATAAGATACGGACAAACCGACAATGTGAATGCCCCGCGCCTGCTGATACCAGTACCATGGGGTACGCGCCGAATAGATCTCCAGGCTGTTTTCCGGCTGCGCCGAGAGTGCCACACAAAAACCCCGCTTTTTTCCCTTTCGCTCAAATCGTTTTTGATAGCGGTGCGGGTGTTTTTGTACGGTTTTATCCATATACAATTTTGTACTCCAGGTCGTCACACCTCACACCTCCTCTCAAATCCATCTGATACCGCGCCTAAATATTTCGTAAACTCTATGCGGATCCAGCATTTTCTCACAGGTACTAACGGATTAAATCCAGAATCAACTGCTTGGATGCATATTTCTCCGCCTCATCATCACACTGATTCAGAGAATTGATGATATAATCTGCCACTTCCTGCGCAGAGGAAAAAAAGGTCGGCAGTTTTTCGATGGTTCCTGCCATAATTGCACGGCGGAGCATACGGCTCTGCCCCTGGAACAATTCCTTCAATTCTCCAATTAATTTTTCGGTCTCTGCCTCTGCCATCTCTGCTGTCACCTGTGCTTCCTCTGTCTGCTCCTCCAAAGGCGCAAATACACTGTTGGAATTAAGCATCGATACTTGATGCAATAACACGAAATCCTCCTGCTTTCCCAGTTCTTCGATCTCAGTCTTGTGTGCATGTACGATTTCTTCCAATGCTGCCTCTGCCACATTGATGGAATCATACAATTTCTCCTGCTTTCCTTCGGCAAAGGTGAGTTTTTCGCCTAACCACGCCAGACGTTCCTCCTCTGTATCCAGAGCTTCCTCTGCCTGTGTCCATACCGGACTGTCCTGCTCTGTAAACAAGGCTTGAATCCCCTGAATCACCTGGTCTGCCTGCGTCATCGGCTCTTCCTCTCCGATATACGGTGCCGCCACCACCACGGTGTAAGTCTCATTGATCAGCGCACCAATCTGCATATACAGATCTGATAAATCATTTAATTTCGATGCATTGATACGGATCTTTTCTGCATAGATGTCGTACATCTTTTGATCCATCGTCTCAAAATCCACCTCTGCTAATTCCTCTAACACCTTCGCAAATTCCGTAAAGTATTTCTCTTGCCCCGCATCCCGATATAACATAGCACTGGTGCGGAACATATACAGAAATCCTTCTAAAGAACTGATATCACTTCCCTTATATACAGAGATACACTCCCGGATCAGATCAAAATAATGTCTGCGGGTCATGCGCATCGGCAACTGCCCCACGACCAGACGCAGATTGTCGTTAATCGTCACATTATCCTGCGAACCAAAAATGAAACTCATGACCTCCTGTGCAAACGCAGTATCCTCCGGCAGTATCTCCCGCTCTTCAAAGCGATACTGGATGCGGTTCAAAATGTATTCGTACACCACGAAACAATCCACATAACCAGTCAGTACCTGCATCCGGTCCATTACTTCCTGCCGCATGGATAGCAGGGCATCCCTCCATATCTTGCCCTGCTCCTCGGTATATTCCATGGAATATACCTGCCCGATCACTTGGTTCAGCGCATCAATGGTCTCCTGCGCTGTCTCAATATAGGGATTGATCCCCTCCGAAATCACCTCGTAAAAAATGTAATACTCCATCATCATTTTGATACGGGCATAGCTGTCATGGAGTCTCATACTCTGCTCCACATATTCCGGCAATAATGTTTTCACATCCTGCTGCCGGTTCAATTCATTGACACAATTCCGTATTTTGCTACTCATTTTATCCTCCATTCCAAAACGGTTTACTGTGGAAGGCAAACAGCCAACACTTTTATATCTGAGTTTCCGCATTTTGCATTCACTAGTGTGAAAAGTCCACATCACAAACTGTAAAGTGGAAATATTGCATAAAATTGCACTCGGAAAACTCGTTTTCCGGATGCAATTTATATGCATATTGACCATGCTGCTATGAGCAGCATGGCCTTTTCACAGAAAAAACTTATCGCAGCATGTCCTTTTCAAAAGACAAAGTGATTGCAATCATACGGAACTCACTCTTTTATGATATTACTGTCCAGGTATCTACCAATACCCAGGTCTCAAACCATTTTAAATATTTCGTTGCAAATTCCGGTTCTATTCCCAGACCGGACAGCACCGGATAGAAGAGTATAAATAATCCAATCGCCAGCGCAACATACACATAGATTCCGGTCTGCATACGCTTCTTCCAAGCCGTCTGCCAGTTTGCGAGACGATACATACTATATCCCAGCATCACCGTCACAAACGGAACGCTTGGGAAATAATGGTAGATAAATACAATACGGCTCACCAGGAACCATGGCGCATACTGGGACAGATAACCAATCAACAGGAAACCTGCCTTGCGGTCCTTTTCCCGGATCAACAGATAGACCATATACAACGCTGCCGGTATCCCTGCCCACCAGACAAGCGGATTACCAAAGGCACTGATCCCCTCCCGCAGGTTGCCATCGAATCCGGAATAGTACCACATTGGGCGATACATGATCGGCCACTGATACCATGTGGAGGAATAGGCGTGTTCCGCGTCCAGACCACTGTGATAGTCATACATCGTTTTTTGTGACTCAATCACTTTCGCAATCAATCCCCGATCCGAGCCATCGGAAAACGGAATATAGGACAGGATATAAATCAATGCCGGTACCACCAGGAAAAAGATACAGCAGAAGCCTATCGTCTTCCAGAAAAACGGCCGGAAATTTTTACGGATATAGGCATGGGAAATCCCCTCGGTGGAACCGCTTGGATGCAGCACCGCATAGCGGTATTCGGTATATCTCTTATACATATGTGCAAAGAATAAGATGCATAGCCCGGCAGCGGAATAGATACCTGTCCATTTACATGCCCAGCTAAATCCCATGGCAATACCACATAATCCCAGTGGAATAAATGTCTTCTTTAATTCTGTATCGAAGAAACTCTTTTGCAGATAACAGTACATAAAATAGTAGGACAACATGATGAACAATGTCACAAATACATCAATCGTCGCAATACGTGTCTGTACAAAATGCATAAAGTCAAACGTAAATAGTAATGTGGTGACAATGCTGATCCATGTTTCCTTAAAAAATTTCTTGGCAAAGAGATAAATGATCGGCAGCATCAGCACACCAAACAACGTCCCCATAAAACGCCATCCAAATGGATTCATACCGAACAGAAGGACTCCTAAAGCGATAAACTCCTTCCCCATCGGCGGATGGGTATTTTCATAACAATACAGTTTATGAATCATCTCATAAGCGGTACGGCCATGATAAATCTCATCAAAATACGTACCATTCATCACATTGGCTCTGCCTTCAAACTCCTCCTGCTCATCAAACAGATTGGCATAATCATCCGCATTGACCGGCTCGATCACATTTCCCTGTGTATCCGTCAACAGCAGTTCCATAATGCTGTCTTCCATATTATTGGCAGACGGAGTGATCTGCAGATACCGCGCAGAGATATTCAGATCTGTACTATTCCAGCAAAAGACAGAACCGGCATCCCAGCACCCACTATCATCCACACTTCCGTCTTCATTTTGGGCATCCTGATACAGACTCGTCCATCCACTGTTCAGATCCTCTGTATATTCCAAATTGTACTTTGGATTATTCTGATATCCCAGATAATCCCAGATCTGCCCGATCTCTTTGGTTTCTCCCAGATCCAGAATCACATCCCCCTGTTCCACAATGGAATACGGAGTAGTCGGTGCATGCATATTCCCCAACCGCACAAAAGCCACAACAGCATATACAACGACAATGATACCCAGTGCAATCCAATCCGCCTTCACCATCTTCACCACTGCCGCCGAAGGTGTGATCGCACTCTTCTTTTTCTGCTTATTGGATTTCTTCGCCTGACTACCGTGTTTCTTAGACGGAACTCCGCCGGACGAAGGTATCTTCTTAAATTCCTGATCACTTACATATCCATGGTACTGTGTCACTGCCACGAAGATCAGATATCCAAAGAATACCAGCATGCCAAAGGATATCCACAAGGTGGCTGGCTCCTTGGCATTAAAATTATTGAGATCATAGATAAACTCCACATATCCCATATTCAGAAAGGATAATGCGGATACCGCCATATATCCAAACAAAATCAGCTTCTTAGGACGCATCGCATAAGCCAACAGTAATAATACCAGTGCCGGGAAAATGTATCTCTCATGCATACGAACCGATAATAAAAAGACAGAGGATACGATAAACGCCCCGGTAAAATAATATCTGGATGGGTTATTCTTTGCCCGGTAATGAATCACTGCAGCCACAAGCACAGTCAGTACGATGAAAACCGTTCCCCAGGTCTTATATGTCAGTCCCATAAAGGTACCGAACTGTGATGACCAATTCAGACCAAACAATGTCCAGATATTATAGGCATTTACCGATGCATATTCATAGGAACCCAAAGTATCCGAATACTGGGCAAATGCCTCCTGAAATCCAAATGGCAGCATCAGCAAACCGATTAGCAGGATAGCCACTATCCCCAGACCTAAATTCGTCCAGAATTTTTTCCAATGAAAATCTTCCAAAAATACCTGATCTATAATCCCGAAAATTAAAACCGGAGTGAAAATCAACGATTGCGGTTTGATCAAAATAGCCACCGCAAAAACAAAATAAGATGGGATCAGTTTTTTCTCTGTAATCAGATAGCACATGATGGCAATCAGCAGTGTAAACACGGAATCTGTCTGTCCCCATACAGCACTGTCCATGATCACCGCCGGACAAAACAGATAAAACGCTGCCAAAATCGCAGCACCATTATTTTTGAAATACTTCTTACCCACACGATAGATCAGATAACCAGTACCAATATCTGCCAGAATCGCAGGAAGTTTGGTCAACAGCACACTGGTATTTGAGTTCCATACGATCCCAAATGCATGACGGATCGCACCGATCACATATAAAATATACATATATCCAGGTGGATAATCGGTAAATGCATCGGAGGTATAGAAGTTTGAAATGCCATCCTGAAAGATCATATCTCCCCAGGCAATAAAACAATTCATATCGGTGTCATTGCCAAAATAGGAAACACCCGCAATGATCCGCGCGATAAATGCCACCAGCAATACCGCCATGATCCAAAATTCGGTCTCCAATTCTTTCATCTGTTTCCCACGTTTGCCACTTAAGACAACCCGATAGGACTTCTCCAGAAAATAATATCCCAAACACATGGCAATGACGCCTGCCAGTGCAATCATAATCAGTTTTAACATTTTTTCCCTCCATTCTTACATAAACTTTTTCACATGCTGATGTGTAAACAGATGATCGGAACAATACTCATAATTCCCTTCACATTTTGAACAATACCGAAACTCCAACTCCGGAAAATCCTGACTATTCCTTCCACAGATCGCACACTGATGACGCACATTTCTCCGCGCTTCCATGGTCTTCTTGCGAAACTCCCGCTTACGCCGAATGTTCTTCGGGGAGATTCTCTGGTAATTCCGCGTGGAAAGAAAGAAAATCAGGAAATTTGCCATAGCTACCACAATCGCCACCGCCACACTGATCAGCATCAAACCATACTGACGATACATTGGCACCTGTAATAACCGAAAGCCATTGACCAGATTGCTAAGAACCTGATACGCCAGATAGATCCCGTCCAGAATCGCCAGCCATTTAACCTTGATGGGAATCACGAAAGACAGCAGCAATTCCATGTCGGGATTAATCACAGCAAAGGCAAAAAACATAGCCCAGTAAATATACTCAAAACCGGAGTTATAGATATTGGCATGCAACGGACAGAGGTATAATAGCAGTGCCGCCAGAATATTTAATAAATAACCACTAAACATATACAGATTAAACCGGAAACTGCCCCATGCCTGCTCCAAAGACCTGCCAAACAAAAAGAAAAGATTGACCTTGATGACAAAGAAGATCACATTAATCAAAAAGCCAAAACCACTGGAAAAACCATATGGCTCAATAAGAAATGTAAACAAACGCCAGATCTGCCCATGAAAAACCGCTTTCATATCCAGACACAGCCATGTGTAATAGATATCCACCTGCAAAAGACCAATATCCGTCGCCATGCCTAAAATCGCTCCAATGCAGTAAATCCCCACCACATACCGGATCAAATCCGGAACTGCGTATTTACCAAATTTCCGTTCCAACTTATTTAACCATTGATTCATACACTTGCTATTCCTTTCTAACACCCGGCTAATTGCAAATATGCGGGATTGGAGATGTTTTAGTTAAGATACGTTTATTATAGTGGTCGTCACTACCTTTGTCAAACCAGTATATTCCATAATGATAGTTTCGTGTTGCAATCGGAAATAAGTTGTCATATAATAGGAAATCATGGCATTTTTCCATGAAAAAAGTCGAAAAAAATCATGAGAAACCATTGTTGATTCGGGCAAGGCACCGTCCTGAAAGACTTTCCACCCCCGAATCATAGTGTTAAGCAAAGTTTTCATCGATAATGGAGGGTTCACATGAAATTAAACATGAATACACTGGGAATCGATATCGGTTCCACCACAGTTAAAATTGCAATCTTAGATAAGGAAGGCGAGATCATTTTCTCGGATTACCAGCGGCATTATGCCAATATTCAGGAAACCTTAGCATCCATCATTGCAAAAGCATATGATGAATTTGGTGACATTCCGGTTGCACCAATGATCACCGGTTCTGGTGGATTAACCCTGTCCAAACACCTAGGCATTCCTTTTGTACAGGAGGTAGTGGCTGTTGCCACTTCCCTTAAGGACTATGCACCACATACCGATGTAGCCATCGAACTGGGCGGTGAGGATGCAAAGATAATCTACTTCACAGGCGGTATCGACCAGAGAATGAATGGTATCTGCGCCGGAGGTACCGGCTCTTTCATTGATCAGATGGCTTCCTTATTAAAGACGGACGCCAGCGGTTTAAATGAATATGCCAAAGATTATAAAGCGATCTATCCCATCGCTGCACGTTGCGGTGTTTTCGCCAAATCAGACATTCAGCCATTGATTAACGAAGGTGCCACCAAGGAAGATTTATCTGCTTCCATCTTTCAGGCAGTGGTAAATCAGACCATCAGTGGATTGGCATGTGGTAAGCCGATCCGTGGCAATGTGGCGTTTTTAGGCGGTCCTTTGCATTTCCTGACGGAATTGAAGCAGGCATTTATCCGTACGCTGCATCTGGAAGGTGACCAGATCATCGCACCGGATCACTCCCACCTGTTTGCGGCTTCCGGTGCTGCCATGAACGCGAAAGAAGAAAATATGTCCTCCCTGGGCAAATTAAACGAGGATTTATCCCATGAGATTCATATGGATTTTGAAGTGACTCGTATGGAACCTTTGTTTCAGGACGAAGCCGAGTATCAGGACTTTCTGGAGAAACATGCTGAAAATGATGTCAAAAAGGCCGATTTCTCTCAATATGAAGGAAATCTATTCTTAGGTATCGATGCCGGTTCCACCACCACCAAGGTGGCTGTGATCGGCGAGGATGGCTCCCTGTTGTATTCTTTCTATAGTAATAACAACGGAAGTCCATTAAAGACTGCCATCAAAGCGATCAAAGACATTTATTCCAAGATGCCGGAAAATGCACAAATTGTACGCTCCTGCTCCACCGGATATGGGGAAGCATTATTAAAGTCTGCCCTATTGTTAGACGAAGGGGAAGTGGAGACTGTGGCACATTACAATGCCGCTGCATTCTTCGAGCCGGAAGTAGATTGTATCCTGGATATCGGCGGACAGGACATGAAGTGCATCAAGATCAAAAATCATTCCGTGGACAAAGTACAGTTAAACGAGGCATGCTCCTCCGGCTGCGGTTCCTTCATTGAGACGTTTGCCAAATCTCTGAATTACGAGGTGGCTGATTTTGCCAAGGTTGCTCTCTTTGCCGAAAACCCCATTGACCTGGGTTCCCGCTGTACGGTATTTATGAATTCCAAAGTAAAGCAGGCGCAGAAAGAAGGGGCCAGCGTAGCTGACATCTCCGCAGGTCTGGCGTATTCTGTCATCAAGAATGCGTTGCTTAAGGTAATCAAACTGACCGATCCAAAGGATCTGGGAGAAAAAGTAGTGGTACAGGGCGGTACTTTCTATAACGACGCTGTTCTGCGAAGCTTTGAACGAATCTCCGGTTGTAAGGCAGTCCGTCCTGACATCGCAGGTATCATGGGCGCATTTGGTGCGGCTCTGATCGCCAGAGATCATTATACCGGACAGGAAACCACCATGCTTACCATCGATCAGATCAATGAACTGCGATTTGAGACTTCCATGTCACGCTGTAAGGGTTGTACCAATCACTGTCTCCTGACCATCAACCGTTTCACCGGAGGCAGACAATTCATTTCCGGTAATCGCTGCGAGCGTGGTATCGGCGGTGAGAAGAATAAGAAAAATATTCCGAATTTATTTGATTATAAAAACAAACGGCTTTTCTCTCATTACCAGCCATTGGATGAAGAACATGCAGTACGCGGTACGGTAGGTATCCCGCGTGTATTAAATATGTATGAGAACTATCCATTTTGGTTTACGTTCTTTACCGATCTG
>JAUNIU010000046.1 GCA_030523265.1 Eubacteriales bacterium
GTAATCCGATTCATGATCCGAATAATTTTATTCTCTAACAATGGTTTTTGTAGATAATCAAATGGATGAACAGATAAACTATCCTGGATATATTCCAGATGGTTACTGATAAATACAATAATAACCATTTTATCATGCAGTTTTCGAATTTCTTTGGCAGTGTCAATGCCATTACGTATAGGCATTTCGACATCTAGAAAAAGTATATGATAGCATCCCGGTTTTAGGTAAGAATTTAATAGTTGTTGTCCGTTTGGGTAATTGTCAATAATCAGATTATGATCTGTTGCTATTTGAAATTTCCATAGAATCTCCGTCAAAAGATGTAATGTATTTGGATCATTATCACAAATGGCAACTTTTAGAGTCATAGTTTGACCTCCATTTCATAAAATAGTTTCTGAACTTTATCCTGAGTTTTCGAGGGCTGTTTTTAGTGATAGTATATGCTTGATAATTCCCTGTTTAATGTAAATGGTAAAATTAGTATTTTAAATGGTAAAAACAATGTTGTGATGTAATAATTACTTACTATAAGTATATGGTTTTGATGACGTGATTGTATTTCGTCCCTATATTTTGACAATTTGTCTGCTGTTTTATTAATTATGGTGCTATCTGTGTTATATTTGTTTTGTACATTGTAAGGTTATTTGGAAAGGAGATTCTTTTATGAAGAAACAAGCAATTAAAATAAGTTCTATTTTTCTAATTACTGCGTTATTTGTTGGCATATGTGCTTCAGCAAAATCGTCTACGTTTGGTGGCAATCTAAAAAAGAGAGTATTAGATGGTTCTGCTAATGGCATTTATTATAATATTGGGAAAAATAAAAGAGTAAGCATTTCCGGAAGGGTAACTAAAACAGGTTATAATAAAAAGGATGCAGAAATAAATCGTTATGGTGAGAGATATAGTACCCAATATACGTACATAAATTTGTACGAAGGAAAAGCCAGTGGTAAAGGGAATAAAATATGTGGAGATAAAGTTAAAGTGTCGGATGGTTCCAAACCTTTTAGCGCAGCGGGAAAAACTACTAGCAAAAAAAGCAAATATATCTATGTATATAAACCTGTTAATGATGGATATGATCTCTATATATCTGGAAATATGATTTATGAATAATCTTTTTTAACAGGAGGTTTTATGTTCTATACATATGGATATTTGTTTTATATACCAGTCACTTTACTGTGCATAGTGATTTTGTTATTGTATGGGGTTCATAAAAAGAAACCGCTACCATATTATTTTATCTCGATACTTGCTGTAATTTATGTCAATTTTTTTATTGATTATATGATATTTCCGATTATAGTCGACGATGATGTAGATTATTCGATTTATTATAATATTTATTTACAGATTTCATTAAGTAGTATTAGTTTTCGTCATAATGTATTAAACATACTTGCCACGATGCCGATTGGTATTGGGATACAGTTTATTTTTGATTTAAAAAGACAGTATCGATGGATTTTGGCAGTAATACTGGCTGAAATCCCGGAAATAGTTCAGTTGATTTTGATCTGTACAATTCATCCTATAAACAAAATTTTTGATATCAATGATGTGCTTTTGAATGGTATTGGGGCGATTGTCGGTTTTCTGCTAATGAATATTATTAATAAATTGGTAAAAACGCCGCCGAAGGATGACAAGACAGTTTTTCGTTATTGTTGGAATGTTTGCTGCCAGACAGATAAAAGTACCAAAGGGAATAGAAAAGAGAAGTAGATCCATGAAAAGATCTGCTTCTCTTTCTTGAGAAAATCCCTGACCCAAATCTGTCGTATTCTTCGTTTATAGCACAGATCCCAGTTCTTTTACTGTTCATTCAGTTTGCGGATGGTTTCCTGAATGTCCTCATAGGTGAGCTCCTCTCCGCTAAAGGATAGGATGGAGTGCAGGGGTGTCCCGGAGAACATATTGTGCATTAACTCATCCGTTCCTGCGCCCATGGAATCGTTTTCCACACCATTTGTATTTTCTGCAAATCCGCTGATTCGCAGCATATGATCCAGTGGAGCGGTGTCCTTGGCGAACAGTTCCACATCTTCACACGTAGTGGTTTCGCCGGCGATAAACGGAATTTCTTTCGTGCTGGTGATCTGGATGTTTTGTCTGAGCCGGATATCCCGGGAACTGGCACCAATGAGGATCTGGTATTCGCCGCTTTCCGCATACCAATCGTGTATCCCGATATGATAATAGGAGAATGCCCGGTCGTTTAATTCCATGGTTACTGTTTTCGTTTCTCCAGGTTCTAAATATACTTTGGCAAATTTGCGCAACTCTTTTTCGGGACGAATCTCTTCCCCTTTTGGATTTTGGACATATAGCTGTACGATTTCAGCACCGGCCATCTGTCCGGTATTGGTCACATCGACGGATACCAAGATCGTATCCTGATCGGTGGCTTCTGTGGCATTGACCTGAAGATGATCGTAGGCAAAGGAAGTATAGCTGAGTCCGTATCCAAACGGAAAGAGTACCTCCATCTTTTTCTTATCATAATAGCGATATCCAATGAAAATTCCTTCTTGATATTTTACCTCCTGACGAGTTCCCGGAAAATTAAGATAGGATGGATTATCCTCCAATCTTAATGGAAAGCTTTCAGCCAGTTTACCGCTAGGGCTTACTTCTCCATATAACAGCCGGACAGCAGCGCCACCGCTGGCCTGGCCGGATAAATACATATCTAATACAGCCTTTACTTTTGGCAGCCAAGGCATAACCACTGGTGAGCCGCTGTGCAGGACGACCACGGTATTTGGCTGTACTTCGCAGATCTTATCGATCAATTCATTCTGACAGTCTGGCATATTGAGATGTTGGCGGTCAAATCCTTCGCTCTCAAAAGCATCTGGCAGGCCTGCGAAGATCACGGCTACTTCTGCGTCTTTGGCTGTCCGAATAGCTTCTTCTAATAGAGCAGGATCGGTTTCGTCTATATCGGTGCGAAATCCCTGTGCATATGCGACATTGTTTGCTGTGTCCAGTGCGCTTTCAATACGATAACAGTTAATATGACTGGAACCGCCGCCCTGAATGCGTGGTGTTTCCGCAAATGCACCGATAAATGCCACTTTTTGTGTTTTCTTCAGAGGCAGGATACCGTCGTTTTTCAGCAGGACAGCAGATTCTTCCGCGGTTTTCTTTGCCAATAGATGATGAATTTCCTTATCATAGGTGCTTTCCTTTTTGTGAACCAGATACTTGTCCACCAGAGTGAGGATGCGGGTAACCGCCTGATCCAGTACATCCTCTGACAGGGAGCCGTCTTTGACGGCAGCGACGATCTGCTTATCTGTCTCGCCGTGGCTGGATGGCATTTCCAGATCTAATCCGGCTTTTAATGCGGTGACACGGTCGTTCATGGCACCCCAGTCAGTCATGACCAGACCTTCAAAACCCCATTCATCCCGCAACACATCATTTAGGAGCCATGAATTGTCGCTGGAGTATGTGCCGTTAATGCGGTTATAGCTACACATAACAGTCCATGGCTGTGCCTTCTTTACCACAGTCTCAAAAGCACTTAGATAGATTTCGCGCAGGGTGCGTTCATCGATCTCGGCGCTGATACTCATGCGATGCCATTCCTGGTTATTAGCGGCGAAATGTTTCAGACTGGTGCCGACACCGTGCTGCTGTACACCGTTTACAAAGGCAGCACCCAGTTCGCCTGCCACCAGTGGATCTTCCGAATAATATTCAAAATTTCTGCCACAGATCGGCGAACGTTTCATATTGATTCCCGGGCCTAACAATACGGCAAGATCCTCTGTGATACATTCCTCTCCCAAAGCTTCGCCTACCGAGAAAAGCAAATCACGGTCAAAGGAACATGCCATGGCAGATGCAGTGGGAAAACCGATCGCCTGAACGCTTTCGCCAACGCCCATATGGTCTGGATTTTCATCCTGTTTCCGCAGGCCATGAGGTCCGTCGGAAACCATCACAGAGGGGATCCCCAGACGTTCCACCGCCTTGGTATGCCAGAAGTCCAATCCGGAACATAGACCGGCTTTTTCTTCCAATGTTAAATCCTGTACTAATTTTGCTACATCTAACTTATGTGACATTTGTTAAATCTCCTTTCGATTTTATAAAGTCAACACCGATAGCATATGGCTGCATGGCAGCCAGAGAGCCGGGGTGGCTTGTGCCGGAGTGTTGCATTCGTAAAATAAAAAAGCGTAAAATCTTTATTTTACGCATATGTGTCACTGCTTTTCGAGTGATTTCGTCACTTTCATCCCATTCCATAAAAAAGGTGCTTGACATCTTGATGATTTGGTGATAAGATGAACAATGCACTATTGTGGCTGACTAGACTATTCAACTATGTATATACATTATAGCATAGTTCGACAGAAATGAAAAGACTTTTTATACTTCTTTTTTCATTCCGGTCTGGTGCAGGCGCAAAATACTCTAAAAAAACAAGGAGTGAAACGTCGATGGAGAAGAACAGGATACATCCAGTAAAAGTAGGCAATGGCGTCAGAATGAGTTATGCCCGTCAGCAGGAAGTCCTTGAGATGCCGAATCTCATTGAGGTGCAGACCAATTCTTACCAGTGGTTTTTAGACGAGGGTCTGAAAGAAGTATTTCGGGATATCTCTCCGATTTCTGATTTTGGTGGACATCTGAGTCTGGAATTTGTGGATTTTGAACTTTGCCGCGAAGAAAAGAAGTACGATATTGATCAGTGTCGTGAACGTGACACCACCTATGCAGCGCCACTGAAGGTTCGTGTCAGACTTCATAATAAAGAAACGGAAGAGATCAAGGAACACGAGATCTTTATGGGTGACTTGCCACTGATGACAGCCACCGGTACTTTCATTATTAACGGTGCGGAGCGTGTTATTGTCAGTCAGTTAGTTCGTTCCCCTGGTATTTACTATGAGATTGGACATGATAAAGTGGGAAAAGAATTATTTTCTGCTACTGTTATTCCGAATCGTGGTGCCTGGCTGGAATACGAGACAGACTCCAACGATGTATTCTCTGTTCGTGTAGATCGTAATAGAAAGGTGCCGATCACGGTATTTCTGCGTGCATTAGGTTTGGGTACCAATGAGCAGATCAAAGAAGTGTTTGGCGAAGAACCAAAGATTCTGGCAAGTATCGAAAAGGATACTACAGATAATTACAAAGATGGTCTGTTAGAGTTATATAAGAAACTTCGTCCAGGTGAACCATTATCCGTAGATAGTGCCGAGAACCTGTTAAATAGTATGTTCTTTGATCCAAAGAGATATGATTTGGCGAAGGTCGGACGTTATAAATTTAATAAGAAATTACATTTCAAGAATCGTATCGCTGGCTGTAAATTAGCAGAGGAAGTGACAAACCAGTTGACAGGAGAAGTATATGAAGCTGGTACACTGATCACAGAAGAGTTAGCGGTTGAATTACAAAATTCTGCAGTTCCATATCTGATGGTAGAACTGGAAGGACATGTGACCAAGATTCTGTCCAATATGACTGTCGATATGCGTGAGTATATTCCGGGAGTAAATCCACGGGAATTGGGTATTACAGAAGATGTTTACTATCCAGTCTTAAAAGAGATTCTGGAGGAAAATGAAGGCGATGAGGAAGCGATCTTAAACGCAGTTCGTGCCAACGTGCCTCATTTAGTGCCAAAGCATATCACCAAGGAAGATATCTTTGCTTCCATTAATTATAATATGCATTTAGAGTACGGTATCGGCAATAAGGATGATATCGATCATCTGGGTAACCGCCGTATTCGTGCAGTGGGTGAATTGTTACAGAACCAGTACCGCATCGGTCTGTCCCGTATGGAACGTGTGGTTCGGGAAAGAATGTCCACACAGGACATCACTACAATTACTGCGCAGTCCCTGATTAACATTAAGCCGGTGACGGCGGCAGTGAAGGAATTTTTTGGTAGTTCCCAGCTGTCCCAGTTTATGGATCAGAACAATCCATTATCTGAGTTGACACATAAGAGACGTTTATCGGCATTGGGACCAGGTGGATTATCCCGTGACCGTGCAGGATTTGAGGTTCGAGATGTACATTATACCCATTATGGCCGTATGTGCCCGGTAGAGACCCCGGAAGGTCCGAATATCGGTCTGATTAACTCGCTGGCATCGTATGCCCGGATTAATGAATATGGTTTCATTGAGGCACCATATCGCAAACTGGATAAGTCTGATCCGGCCAATCCTCGTGTTACGGACGAGGTGATCTACCTGTCAGCGGATGAGGAAGACCGTTATATCGTAGCACAGGCGAATGAGGCGATTGACGAGAATGGTTATTTTGCGCGTAAGAGTGTATCCGGTCGTTTCCGCGAAGAGACATCTGAATTTGAGAGATCAAAAGTGGATCTGATGGACGTATCTCCGAAGATGGTGTTCTCTGTGGCTACAGCCATGATTCCTTTCCTGGAGAATGATGATGCGAACCGTGCTCTGATGGGTTCCAACATGCAGCGTCAGGCAGTGCCTTTGTTAGTGACAGAAGCACCGGCAGTAGGAACCGGTATGGAGATGAAAGCGGCGGTTGACTCCGGTAACTGTGTGGTTGCAGAGGAAGACGGTATCGTAGAGCGTTCCGCATCGGATGAGATCGTGGTGAAATCCAAGTCCGGTACGAAACGTTACAAATTAGCGAAATTCCAGCGAAGTAACCAGGGCACCAGCATGAATCACCGGCCGATCGTTGATAAGGGTGATGAAGTTAAGGCTGGACAGGTTATTGCAGATGGTCCGTCTACCTGTGGCGGTGAGATCGCATTGGGTAAGAATCCTCTGATCGGATTTATGACCTGGGAAGGTTATAACTATGAGGATGCGGTATTATTAAGTGAAAGACTGGTACAGGAGGACATTTATACTTCTGTACACATTAATGAATATGAGGCAGAGGCCAGAGATACCAAACTGGGTGCTGAGGAGATCACTCGTGATGTACCTGGGGTTGGTGATGATGCATTAAAGGATCTGGATGAGAATGGTATCATCCGTATCGGTGCGGAGGTTCGTGCCGGAGATATTCTGGTTGGTAAGGTTACTCCGAAGGGAGAGACCGAACTGACAGCAGAAGAGAGATTGCTTCGTGCGATCTTTGGCGAGAAAGCGCGGGAAGTACGTGATACTTCGTTAAAGGTGCCGCATGGTGAGTTTGGTATCATTGTAGATGCCAAGGTATTTACCAGAGAGAATGGCGATGAGCTCCCACCAGGAGTAAATCAGTCAGTTCGTATCTATATTGCTCAGAAACGTAAGATTCAGGTGGGCGATAAGATGGCGGGTCGTCATGGTAATAAGGGTGTGGTTTCCCGTGTATTACCAGTAGAAGATATGCCATTTTTACCAAATGGCCGTCCTTTGGATATTGTGTTAAATCCGTTGGGTGTGCCTTCTCGTATGAATATTGGACAGGTATTGGAGATTCATTTGAGTCTGGCTGCCAAGGTGCTTGGGTTTAATGTGGGTACTCCGGTATTTGATGGTGCCAACGAGTACGATATTATGGACACTCTGGAATTGGCAAATGATTATGTGAATACGCCGTTAAACAAGGCAGAGCAGAAGGAATGGATGGCGAAGGCCAAGGAAGAGGGAGACGATGAAGAAGTGGCACGTCTCAAAGGTCTGAAACCATTTGAGAATAAGTATAAGGATATTTTAGATCCGGAAGTATTCCAGTATTTGATTGATCATCAGGAATACCGTAAGGAATGGGAAGGTGTGCCGATCAACCGGGATGGTAAGGTTCGTCTGCGGGATGGACGTACTGGTGAGTATTTTGATGGGGATGTAACCGTAGGTTTCATGCACTACCTCAAACTCCACCATTTAGTAGATGATAAGATCCATGCACGTTCCACAGGTCCATACTCTTTGGTTACGCAGCAGCCTCTGGGTGGTAAGGCCCAGTTCGGTGGACAGCGTTTCGGAGAGATGGAGGTATGGGCACTGGAGGCATATGGTGCTGCCTATACGTTACAGGAGATTCTGACCGTGAAATCCGATGATGTCATTGGTCGTGTGAAGACATATGAGGCGATTATCAAGGGAGATAATATTTCCGATCCTGGCATACCAGAGTCATTCAAGGTAATGTTGAAGGAGTTACAGGCATTAGCACTGGATGTTACCGTGCTGGATGAGAATCGCGAGGAAGTATACCTTGGTGAAGAGGTCGAAGAAAATGATAATAGCGAAGATATCACTCCATTAATTGATGGAAGTGCTGATTTTGCTTTTAGTAGTGGTGAATCCTTTGAAGCTGCCGGATTCACGGAGGGCACGGCAGAGGAATTAGAAGAGGCTTCATTTGCTGCCTTTGAAGATTAAACCGTGTATACAGATGACTGATGGATCCTATATAACAGCCCGGTCGGGCAGATGGAGGTTACTATGGCAGAAAGTAATGTAAAGGAAGAAAAGCATATTGTTTATGATGCGATCAAGATCGGTCTTGCTTCTCCAGAGAAGATCAGAGAGTGGTCCCGTGGTGAAGTAAAGAAGCCTGAGACGATCAATTATAGGACATTAAAACCGGAGAAAGACGGATTGTTTTGTGAGAAGATTTTTGGACCTAGCAAAGACTGGGAATGTCATTGCGGTAAGTACAAAAAGATTCGTTATAAAGGTGTTGTCTGCGATCGATGCGGTGTAGAAGTTACCAAATCCAGCGTTCGTCGTGAACGTATGGGTCATATCGAGCTGGCTGCACCAGTGTCCCATATTTGGTACTTCAAGGGGATTCCCAGCCGTATGGGTCTGATTTTGGATGTCTCCCCTAGAAATTTGGAGAAAGTATTATACTTTGCATCTTATATTGTATTAGAAGTGCAGGATGGTGTTCCGTTGCAGCAGAAGCAGATTCTGTCTGAGGCAGAGTATCAGGAAGCACGTGCAAATTATGGCAATGATTTTCGTGCCGGCATGGGTGCGGAATCTATTATGGAATTGCTGATGAGCATTGATCTGGAAGAGGAGTCTGCCAACTTAAAAGCAGAGTTAAAGGAGTCCTCTGGACAGAAGCGTACGCGTATCGTAAAGCGTCTGGAAGTGATTGAGGCATTCCGCGAATCTGAGAATAAGCCGGAGTGGATGATCCTGACGGTGATTCCGGTGATTCCTCCGGATATCCGTCCGATGGTACAGTTGGATGGTGGACGTTTTGCTACCTCTGATATGAACGATCTGTATCGTCGTATTATCAATAGAAATAATCGTTTGAAGAGATTATTAGAGCTGGGTGCACCGGATATTATCGTGCGCAATGAGAAGCGTATGCTTCAGGAGGCAGTCGATGCATTGATTGATAATGGTCGTCGTGGCCGTCCGGTTACCGGACCTGGAAACAGACCGTTAAAATCCCTGTCAGATATGTTAAAGGGTAAGCAGGGACGTTTCCGTCAGAACCTGTTGGGAAAACGTGTGGATTACTCTGGTCGTTCCGTTATCGTCGTTGGTCCGGAATTAAAGATTTATCAGTGTGGTCTGCCAAAGGAGATGGCGATCGAATTGTTCAAGCCATTTGTAATGAAAGAACTGGTAGCCAATGGCACTGCACATAATATCAAACAGGCGAAGAAGATGGTTGAAAAGTTGCAGCCTGAGGTATGGGATGTGTTGGAGGATGTCATTCGTGAGCATCCGGTGATGTTAAACCGTGCTCCTACATTGCATCGTCTGGGTATTCAGGCGTTTGAGCCTACCTTGGTGGAAGGGAAAGCAATCAAGTTGCATCCACTGGTATGTACTGCATTTAATGCCGATTTCGATGGTGACCAGATGGCTGTGCATTTGCCATTGTCTGTAGAAGCACAGGCAGAATGTCGTTTCCTGCTGCTGTCACCAAACAACCTGTTAAAGCCATCGGATGGTGGTGTGGTTGCCGTTCCTTCTCAGGATATGGTGCTGGGTATCTATTATCTGACCCAGGAAAGACCGGGCTCTTTAGGGGAGGGCAAATTCTTTAAGAGTGTCAATGAGGCGATTACAGCATATGAAAACGGCGCTTTGACTTTGCATGCCAAGATCAAGGTTCGTCGTTCTGGTATTAATAAAGATGGCGTAGAAGAGAGCCGTATCATTGAGTCCACATTGGGTAGATTCATCTTTAATGAGATTCTGCCACAGGATATGGGCTTTGTAGATCGTTCTCTGGATGAGAACTTCCTGGTGCCGGAAGTAGATTTCCATGTAGGCAAGAAGCAGCTGAAACAGATCCTGGAGAAATGTATCGCTGCCCATGGTGCCACCGGAACGGCTGAGACCATGGATAACATCAAGGCATTGGGTTATAAATATTCTACGCGTGCTGCCATGACGGTATCCATCTCCGATATGACCGTGCCAGAGGCAAAGAAACAAATTCTGGATGATGCACAGGCAACGGTAGAGACGATTACGCGTAAGTTCCGTCGTGGTCTGTTGACCGAGGAAGAGCGTTATAAAGCAGTTATCAATACATGGAATGAAGCGGATAAGCAGCTGACCACCGCGCTGATGGATGGTCTGGATCAGTATAATAATATCTACATGATGGCGGATTCCGGTGCCCGTGGTTCTCAGGCGCAGATCAAACAGTTGGCTGGTATGCGTGGTTTGATGGCGGATACTTCTGGTCGTACCATCGAGTTGCCGATCAAATCCAACTTCCGTGAGGGTCTGGATGTATTGGAGTACTTTATTTCTGCCCATGGTGCCCGTAAGGGTCTGTCAGATACCGCACTGCGTACTGCCGATTCCGGTTATCTGACCCGTCGTCTGGTGGATGTATCGCAGGAATTGGTGATTCGTGAAGTGGATTGTTGTGCGGATCGTGACATTGTTCCGGGGATGGATGTAACCGGATTGATGGATGGCAAGGAATTGATCGAGTCCTTGGAGGAGCGTATCACAGGTCGTTTCTCTTGCGAGGATATCTATGACGATGAAGGACAGTTGATTGTCAAGAAGAATCATATGATTACACCGAAACGCGCTGCGCGTATTGTGAATACCAAGGCGATCGTGGATGCCGGAGAAGATGCAAAGGTTAAGATCCGTACGATCCTGACCTGTAAGTCGCATATCGGTGTCTGTGCGAAATGTTATGGTGCGAACATGGCTACCGGTGAGCCGGTACAGGTCGGTGAGGCTGTTGGTATCATTGCGGCACAGTCCATCGGTGAACCTGGTACACAGTTGACCATGCGTACGTTCCATACAGGTGGTGTGGCAGGTGATGATATCACACAGGGTCTTCCTCGTGTAGAGGAGCTTTTCGAGGCACGTAAGCCAAAGGGTCTGGCGATCATTGCAGAATTTGGTGGTACTGTGTCCATTCGTGATACCAAGAAGAAACGAGAAGTAGTGATTACCAATAAAGAAACAGGTGAGCAGAAAGCTTATCTGATCCCATATGGTTCCCGTATCAAAGTATTAGAGGGACAGGAGTTAGAGAAAGGAGAAGCGCTGACCGAAGGTAGCGTGAATCCACATGACATTCTGGAGATCAAGGGTGTGCGTGATGTACAGGATTATATGATCCGTGAAGTACAGCGTGTATACCGCCTGCAGGGTGTAGAAATCAACGATAAGCATATTGAGGTTATCGTACGTCAGATGTTAAAGAAGATCCGTGTAGAAAATAACGGGGATTCTGCGTTCCTGCCAGGCACCATGGTGGATGCACTGAAATTTGAGGACGAAGTGGAGAGACTGACCGCAGAAGGCAAGGAGCCACCAGAAGGCAGTCAGGTAATGCTGGGTATTACCAAAGCTGCTTTGGCAACCGATTCCTTCCTGTCAGCAGCATCCTTCCAGGAGACCACCAAGGTTCTGACAGATGCCGCCATTAAGGGCAAAGTTGATCCGCTGGTAGGTCTGAAGGAGAATGTCATCATTGGTAAGCTGATTCCGGCAGGTACCGGTATGAAGAGATACCGTTCCGTGAAATTGGATACCGATGAGGCTGCTGAGGAGTTCCTTGAGAAACAGAGGTTGGCAGAGATGGGCATCTTAGACGAGGAGGAGGAAGCGCCTGCTCCAGTGCAGGAAGTGGAAGAAGAGGAAGTTTATTTCACTTCTACAGAAGAATAGGTCCATCCGTTGGTGTATGTGAATGATACAGATTATAAAAAGGATCGTGATGATGTCACGATCCTTTTTGATGTACAATAAATAATTTGAAACCCTTCAATTATCTGCAAGATACACGAAGGGCAAACATTACGGCAAAATATATAAATGATAGATAACCATAGTTATCGATCGGGCAAATGGGAGAGAGCAAAATTGTAATATGATTGCAGGGCAGGATGGGGATGTGATAGAATGGAATCATTAGAAATGTTGCGTACATATACATTCCCGAAATGGAGGTTATTATGGGTATAATAGGACGTAAAGTTTATCGTTATGAACTTGTATTGTTTGCCATGGCAGTGTTAATTTGTTCGTTGACAGGCTGTGGGGTAAACAGCGGCGGGAACGCTGACGGTACGAATACGGGTAATACAGCCACCGGACAGGCAATCAAACTGACGGAAACCACACACGATTTCGCCGCATCGATTAATACGACGGAAGCCTATTCCTGCTGCAATGATACCTATGTTTTTCTGCTGGGATCTTCCGAAGAAGTCAGAGCAGAAGCTGCCAAAGAGAAAGTTGATCCAGATGAGATAGATCAGGATATATTCTGTCAATACACCCTGTCAGGAGAACTGGTGCGTACCTATCCGATTCCGGTAGATCCCGATGACTATGCTATTGTCGATATTGTCAACGTGACAAATGAGGGGATATATTTCACAATAGAATATGAATTGTATTTTGCACCGATCTCAGATGGAATATTAGATCTATCTGCAGGGGAGTGTATCTATGCTTGTGAAGATATATTATACCATTATTATGACTATGTATATTGTGACGAACGTTATATCTGTTATAAGGATATGGATCATAGCTATCATGAGTATGACCGTCAGACAAGCAAGGCGCTTGCCATATCCTCCGATCAGGCAGACTATCTGGTGCCGTATGATAGTGGAGATAATGCCTTGGTGACGGAGGGGACATTGGCATTGATGAAGATGGATGAGTCGGGTTCTGCGGCTGGGTTATACATACATCAGATAGGCTCCGGGGAAACGACATTATTAGAAAAGGATGTTGTCTGTGATTATAATGATAATCCGGAGGTGTATGCTGCGAATGGACGTATTGTCTATCTTATTAGGGGATATGATGACAATGATGGTACATATGCCGATTTGTATTGTTATGATATCGCATCTGCGCAAAAGGAAAAACTGATGTCTATGCCGGAGTGTCTGCCGGAGATGAATCAATATCAGGATTCCATAGGTTTTTCTGTGGAGGAGACTGCCTGGGATAATTATAACCCGCCTTACTACCGCTATACATTAATGGGGGATCGCCTGTATATTGCTGTGCCAGGCTTGGTTGCAACAGGGACGGAGGTGACGTCGTTTGCTGTCTTTCATATCGATCTGTGCCTGGCAGAAAAAAAGCTCGTCTATGACAAGGAGATTACGGAATTTATGAAAGGTCTGGCTGTTGATTTGAAAAAATATGGTGTGAATGATACTCAGATTGTGTATGATAAATGTTATATTACGACACCAGAGGAAGAATATTGCTATGACTTGACAACGAACGAGGCCGTAAGATTAGAAAATGATGAGGATGCCTATTTGGGAGAGATCAGTCCGAATGAGTTTTATTATTATTGGATATATGACATGTAGCATTTAATGATCAAAAAGAATTGTGTACATTGCAACGATTTTTCACACAATTGTTTTATGTGGTTGACAGATTGCAAAATGTTATTGGTGGGCTTTTGCTGGCTTCGATTATACAATATATTCATCAAAGCATGGATAGGAGGATATATTGATGAAGAAAGCATTAAAAAAACTAAGCCCATGGAATAATTCGGAAGATATGCCAACCGCAGTATATGTCATCAAGAAACTACTGGCATTTTTGATGATATATTGGATTGCTGCCATAATGGGCGAAAGCATGATAATCGGATTATTATATGTAATGGGATATGATCCTTTACATGGAGTCATGCCGACAGGGAAAACAGGGGTATTGCTTCCCTATTATGGATTTATGATTTTTTTATTGGTTACCATAGTATATTACATATTTATTGAAAAAAGGGATCTGAAATCATTAGGATACAGTCAAAGAGTGACAGATTATTTTCTGGGTGGTGCAATAGCCGTGTTTCTACTGGGAATTATCATCAGTTTATGCTGTATTACCAATGCAATGTCATGGGTTGGGGTGAAGGAAGACATTGATATTATATATTTTCTTGGTTTATGGATCGGTTTTATGATACAAAGTGCAGCAGAAGAAACCATGTGCAGAGGATTTTTATTACAGGCATTGCGAAAAAGGACAGCAACCCCGATAGCAATATTCGTCAGTACGACAGCATTTGCGCTGCCACACTTTCCTACACTATGGGAAGGTGAAATAAAATATGCAGTGATTGGCATAATAAATCTATATCTCATATCAATAATTTTTTCGCTGTTAGTATTGTTTCGTTTGAACTTATGGATTGCATGTGGATTACATAGTATATGGAATTTTATTCTCTACGGGGTTATGGGTTTGTCTTTAAGTGGAAGTGAGATAAATTCTGATGGTATTATAAAGCTTGAAACGAATGCAGAAAACATAATTAACGGAGGAATATACGGGATAGAAAGCAGTATCATTACAACTGTCATTTTGGGCATAGTTTCTATTTTATTCATGAAACATTGGCGAGATAGGAGATGTAGGCATGGAATTTAATAATAGATTATATCACTTGAGAAAACAGAACGGATTATCGCAAGAAGAATTAGCCAATCGCTTGCATGTTACAAGACAGACGATATCAAAATGGGAAACCGGCGATTCTACACCGGATATGGGAAAATTAGCTGCGATGAGTGACCTGTTTGAAATTTCTTTAGACGAATTGGTCATGGGAAAAGAACCCCGTACAAAAGATGCGAAAGCTTCCAGATCAGAGCTTGTAAATGTATTAAATGAAAAAGTATTGACTTCGGATAACAAAAAGAAAGCAAGGCGTGTCCTGAAAATTATTGGAATTGTTTTTGCGGGGATTCTGCTTATTGATATTATATCAATGATGATTTATTTTATCTTGTATGGGATACCTCAATAATTATTAAAAATATTCTAATTAA
>JAUNIU010000047.1 GCA_030523265.1 Eubacteriales bacterium
TTTGACAATAATTTCTTAGTAACTTTGCCTAGAGAACTAATATCAGAATAATTTTTTGCGCAATACATCCGGGTCCTGCGCGAACTCCACTGCCTGTGTAGAATCAATCTTGCCATCCATGTACAGCTTAAAGATCGCATCATCCATGGTGATCATACCCAGATTCTTGCTGGTCTGGATCGAAGACGTGATCTGATGCGTCTTGTTCTCACGAATCAGGTTCTGTATCGCAGGCGTGGTATGCATGACTTCAAACGCCGCCACACGGCCTTTCCCATCCACCATCGGAATCAATGACTGGGAGATAACCGAGATCAATACGTTACCTAACTGCACACGGATCTGTTGCTGCTGATGCGGCGGAAATACGTCGATCACACGGTCTACGGTAGCGGCAGCACCAATCGTATGTAAGGTAGAAAACACTAAGTGACCAGTCTCAGCTGCGGTGATCGCCGACTGAATCGTCTCCAGGTCACGCATCTCGCCCACCAGAATAACATCCGGGTCTTCACGAAGCGCTGCTCGCAGACCATTGGCAAAAGACATCGTATCCATACCGACTTCACGCTGATTAATAATGGAACTTTTATGGAAATGCTCGTACTCGATAGGATCTTCCATAGTGATAATATGTTCACAGCGTTCCCGGTTGATAATGTCGATCAGCGATGCCAGCGTCGTAGACTTACCACTACCGGTAGGTCCCGTAACCAATACCAGACCACGTTTCTTTTTTGTCAATTCCACCACAGACGGTGGCAGTCCCAGACTGTCTGCGCTGGGAATCTCTGTACTAATCAAACGGATAACGGTACCAAGCGCACCCTTTTGTTTCAATACATTCACACGAAATCGGCCATTGCCCGGTATCGCATGCGAGAAATCCGCTTCTCCGTCGGAATCCAAACTGGCTCTCAAACGCTCCGGCACCATTGGCATAATCAACTCAGCGGTATCCGCTGGCGATAATGGCTCTCTGGTAATCTTTTGCAGCGTACCGTGTACACGACATTTCGCTTCCGTTCCTGCTGCCACATGCAAATCGGACGCCCCAATCTTACGCGCCTGTGCCAACAAGTCATTGATTGTAAAACTTAACATGTTTTTCCTCCCCATTTCTACAAGACAAACTCGATTTATCTTGTCTTAATACACATATAGTATAACTCTCGCCAACCACACTTTGCCCCATAATTATTCATCACCATATGCCACACGATGTACCTCTTCGATCGTGGTAACACCCTGTAAAACATACTGATTGGCTGACGTAACTAATGTCTTCATACCTTCTCGGATCGCCTGGTTCTCGATCTCCTCCGCAGAACCGCCACGGACAATCACACGTTTAATCATATTGGAAACCGGCAAAATCTCATAGATACCGATACGTCCCTGGTACCCTGCGCCACCGCACTGCATACACTCGCCGCCTTTGTTCGCCTGTGGCACCAATATCTCCCTGCTGCGATATTCCGGTCTAATATGCATCTCTTCTTTTTCCAGATCTGTCAACGGCACCATCTGTTTACATGCCGGACATACCCGGCGTAACAGACGCTGTGCAATCACGCCGATCAATGCATCCGCAATCATATAACTCTCAATATCCATATCTGCCAAACGGGTAATCGTGCTGGCAGCACTATTCGTATGTAACGTACTAACCACCAGGTGACCGGTGATAGAAGCTTCTACCGCAATATTCGCCGTCTCCTGGTCACGAATCTCACCGATCATGATAATATCCGGATCCTGACGCAAGATAGAACGCAATGCCGATGCAAATGTCAGTCCTGCTTTCGGATTGGTCTGCACCTGGTTGATACCTGCCAGATTAGCCTCCACAGGGTCCTCTACTGTAATAATATTAACTCCAACGGTATTTAATTCGCTTAATGCGGTATATAAAGTGGTGGATTTACCACTACCGGTAGGTCCCGTAACCAGAATAATCCCATGTGGATGCGATAAAATCTTATCGAATTTCACCAAATCCTCCGGTTGGAATCCCAAATCTTTTTTATCCCTGGTCAACGCCTTCTTCTGCGTCAGACGCATAACGACTTTCTCGCCATATACAGTCGGCAGATTTGACACACGGAGGTCATACTCATTTCGATCCACTACCACACTCATACGACCGTCCTGTGGCTTTCTTTTCTCTGAGATATCCATCCCGCTCACGATCTTAATACGGGCAACCAATGCCGGAAACAAAGTAATGTCATGACGCATCGCCTCCTGTAACACACCATCGATACGGAAACGGATACGAAGCTGGGTTTCCATCGGTTCAAAATGGATATCACTGGCTCTTCTATGTACTGCCTGCTCCACAATCTGATTTAACAATCGTACGATCGGAGCCTGCTTAATCTCTTCGGACTCTTCCTCTTTTTGCCCCCAGTTACCATAACGTTCATTATGCTCCTGCGTGAACTGATCCGCCATTTTCATTGCTTCCGCATTACCAAAATAGCGGTCCAACGCCTGCGCCACATCGCTTACCGTCGTAACTTTGGCTTCGATCTGCAAACCTGTTACGATGGACAGATCATCCATCGCCGCCAGATCCATCGGATCACTCATGGCAACCCGGAGAATATTCGCATTGTCCTCCCGGAACTCATACGGCATCAACATATACTTCCGCAACATTCTCTCATCGACCAATGCCAAAATCGCATCATCAATATGATAATCGGATAACCGCACACGTTCCATATTTAACTGTTGACAGAGAGCATCTGCGATATCATCTGCGGACGCAAACCCCAAATCCACCAAAATCATACCCAATTTCTGTCTGACTTCGCTTTCCTGCTGCGCTTGCAATGCCTCCTGCAACTGTTCTCTGGTAATCAAGCCAGCATCAATCAATAAATCTCCTAAACGCCTCTTACGCCGTCCTCTTGAGCTAAAACTATCCATAGTCCCCTCCTGCATACACTACATAATGCTAGTAGTAAGTGCTTTAGGGCATACTTATCCCTAATTTAAAATACCTTTTTCTACAATTATAGCAAATTTTTTAAAAGAACGCAATACCCAACTGTCTGAAATATTGCCTGACAGCCTCGTCCCAGGCAAACTCAATCTGTTTATCCATGGTAAACTGTCGGTAAGATATTCCGGTCACGACACATAACCGGTTCTGTTCATACCGAAAATGCACAAACAAATCCGGCTTCTGCTCCAGATATTTCCCCGCCACCCCACTGGTCTTTAACATATTTTCCGCCCATTCGTCATCTGCCTTTAACGCAATCTTCATGGTCGTCGGTGTCCGGTCACCTTTAATGAAAGAGAATATCATCGATTTGATCTCCTCCCATCTGACCAGCTCCGACAAAGAACCATTTTCTTCCTGCACATCACTGTCATACCACATCCGATTTCTCCGCCCACGCATAGACAGATTGACAAAGGTAGTAACATCTGCGCTATCCAGATAAAACGTATCAAAACTGCCACGCACCAGTAAATGCGCCATCGCGCTTTTGATATCTGTAATTTTTAATAAAATCATAAAATCCTTCTTTCTGTACATACTAATCTCACGACTAAATGTTCCGTCAGAAAATCTACTTCTATTAGATTTCTTCGGGTAAAAACATTTTGTCTTTCTCATAGAGGACAGCCGGCAAACCTACACTGTCAGTGCCGGCTGTCCATACTTCATATGACAGTGTAGAAAAGAGGCAAAAATCATGAAAAAAGATGCAAAAAGTTTAAAAGCTGTTGCAGAACGTTGTACCCGCTTTAGTCCTTGCGACTGTACAGACTGTGACTGTTCCAACTCCACCGCCAGCGGAGTGACCTGCAAGAACTGTAAGCATTACGAGGCAAAGGATGTGTGTGATCTGGATCTGTATCAGGAAATCCTGAAAAATCACAATCTGTAATCCCAGACAATTGTCTGCAAAAATGTGGATGCCGAAAGCAGAACGTTTGCTTTCGGCATTTGCTTTCTCATGTTGGTAATTATTAACGGCTCACAAAGATGACAATCGATCTCGGCGGAACCACGGTCTTGCGTTGGATTCCCAACTGTTTTCGGCGTTTTCGACCAGCTTTTTTCGGTTTGCGTGGTGGAAGTTCTGAAAAAGTCTCATCATAAGTCTCCAAAAAGACATGCCATTCACTGCCATCCGACAGTGTGGGCAGATCAAAAGACTTGGTTTCCCAATACATATTGAAAATAATATACAGGGAATCCTCCGGTTCTCCAGCCTCGTTTTGTACATATCTCCCACTTAACAGCACCCCCAGCATCCGGCTATAATTTGAAAAGTCTGGACGCCAGGTCTGTAAACCATGCGCAGACAAATCCGGTACCCCGCAGGAAATCGTATCCATCAACTGCAACTGCCTTCCCTGATGCAGGATAGGGTGGGATTTCCGAAAAGCAATCAACCGCTTTACATATTCGTGTATCTGTTCCTTTTGCTTCGTCTCCCGCCAATTGAGCCAGGTAACCGTATCATCATGACAATAGGGATTGTTATTCCCCTCCTGGGTATTTCCATATTCATCTCCTGCCAAAATCATTGGCGTCCCCTGACTACAGAGTAACATCAGAAAAGCATTGCGGATCTGACGCATGCGCTGGCTGGTAACCGCCTTCTTGCGGCTCTTTCCCTCGACACCGCAATTCCAGCTATAGTTATATTCGGTGCCATCCATGTTATTTTCCCCATTGGACTCGTTATGTTTGATATCATAGGATACCAGATCCATCAGGGTAAAACCATTGACATGGGTGATATAGTTGACCACAGCAGCATCTTTAGGCATCCGGTAAAAACGCTGAAAGAAAGGCTCTACCCGTCCTTCATCACTCTTTAAGAATCTTCTGGCATCATTCATAAATCCATCGTTATATTCCGCCAGTGCGTTTTCCGCATGGCACACCCCTGCGTCAGATAACATCTGTGGATCCCAATAAGCTGAGAGCAACTTGACGCCGGATAAAATCGGATCTGACGCCAAAGAAATCGATGGCATCACCTCTGTATTCACCCGAAACCCATCCACATGATATTCCAAAACCCAATACCGCAGACAATCAATCATCAGAGTCAGATTCGTCCCCGGTGAAAAATAAAAATCCATCAGCACTTCAATCCCTGCATGATGCAAAGCTTTGATCAGGGATTTCAATTCCTGATCTGCCTGCTCTGGATGACTGCTATAGGATGCTTTGGGCGCAAAATAATACGTCTCAGGTGCGCCATATCCCCAATAATTCAAAGTATATCCCTCTTCCTGCGGCTTTTGATATGCCGCAGCAGAGGTCTGTATCTCCTGAAATTCATAAATTGGCAATAGCAAAACCCCGTTAATCCCCAAGTCCTGCAGATAAGGAATCTTTTGCTGCAGTCCCACAAAGGTACCGGGATGCTTTACTTTGGAGGAAGCATGACGGGTATATCCTCTCATATGGAGTTGATACAATATCAAATCCGAGAAATCGATATGCAACGGATGATCTGTCTCCCAATCAAATTCCCGCAGACAGATTCTTCCTCTGGTGGGCATATTCGGTTCCCGTTTCCCCCATTTCTGCCGATCTGACAATGCCGATGCATAGGGATCCACCAAATCCTCTCCATCTGCCTCATATAGATATTCGTATTGTTCCGTCAATATCTGTGCTAATGTGGCATGGTCCGTATTCTGTAGACGCTTTCCTGCCACTTCTGTATCCGCCCCACTGTCCTGTAATTCTAATAAAACAAAATACACACTGCCCATGCGAAACTCTTCTGTCAAAGGAATCCGATATTCCGGTTCAGCCGCACCCAGACGGTAAAGCTTCAAAAAGCACTGTTTTCGATCTGGTAAATAGATCGCAAACTGAACCCCATCCTGCACCCGCGTCACCCCAAACGGCAACGCATGACCAGGTTTTATCGCAAATCGCTGTCTCTTCATTCATTCGCTCCATTCTATCTAGTTCATTGTGTCACTTCATGCTGTAAAAAAATATTTTATGTAATTTTATCATAAGCATTACACCGTTTCAACAAAAAAACCTTGCAAATCGGGTAAATTGCTGTAAAATAGTAAACGTTGAGTAACAAATCAACACCCTGGAATAACTAGATGAGCTGCTTTCCTTGACCGCAGCGCGACCGCAAGGGTGAAAGAAAAATAAGAAAGGGTATCAAATTATGATTCAAGCGAGTAATGTGACATTACGTCTGGGTAAAAAAGCGTTATTTGAAGATGTCAACATCAAATTTACAGAGGGAAACTGTTATGGTCTGATCGGTGCCAATGGTGCGGGCAAGTCTACATTTTTAAAAATACTGACTGGCGAAATCGAGCCAAGCAAGGGCGAGATCATCATCACACCTGGGCAACGATTATCCTTTTTGAAGCAGGATCATTTCCAGTATGACGAATATATGGTGCTGGATACCGTCATCATGGGAAACGAGCATCTCTATAATATTATGAAAGAAAAGGATGCCATCTATGCAAAAGAGGATTTCACAGAGGAAGACGGCATCAAGGCCAGTGAATTGGAAGCGGAGTTTGCCGAACTCAACGGATGGGAAGCAGAATCCGATGCCGCCACACTGTTAAACGGACTGGGGATCCCGCAGGATCTGCATTATAAAAAAATGGCAGAACTCACCGCCAGTGATAAAGTAAAGATCCTGTTAGCGCAGGCATTATTTGGCAATCCTGACATTTTGCTTTTGGATGAGCCGACGAACCATTTGGATCTGGACGCCATTCGATGGCTGGAAGAATTTTTAATTGATTTTGATAATACGGTGATCGTAGTTTCGCATGACCGCTACTTTTTAAATAAAGTATGTACCCATACCGCGGACATCGACTATGCCAAGATCCAACTGTATGCCGGCAACTATGACTTCTGGTATGAATCCAGCCAGTTGATGATCAAACAGATGAAAGAAGCCAACAAAAAGAAAGAAGAGAAAATCAAGGAGTTGCAGGACTTTATCCAGCGTTTTAGTGCCAATGCGTCCAAGTCCAAACAGGCCACTTCCCGTAAACGTGCTTTAGAGAAAATCCAGCTGGACGAAATGAAACCTTCCAGCCGCAAATATCCATATATTGATTTTCGTCCCGACCGGGAGATCGGCAATGAAGTGTTGACAGTAGAACACCTGTCCAAGACCATCGACGGTGTCAAGGTATTGGATGATATTTCCTTTATCATCGGCAGAGAGGATAAAGTCGCTTTCGTGGGAAGCAACACCATTGCTGCCACCACTCTGTTCCAGATTCTGGCGGGAGAAATGGAACCGGATGAAGGCACTTATAAATGGGGAGTAACCACCAGTTTTTCCTATTTCCCAAAAGACAACACAGAATTATTTGACCGGGATGAAACCATTGTGGACTGGCTGATGCCATTCTCTCCGGAAAAAGATCCTACTTATGTGCGTGGTTTCCTGGGACGTATGCTGTTTCCTGGTGAAGATGGCGTAAAAAAGGTAAATGTGTTATCGGGTGGAGAACGCGTCCGCGTCATGTTATCCAAAATGATGATCTTAGGCTCCAATATTTTGATCATGGATGAACCTACCCCACATCTGGACATGGAATCCATCACTGCGTTAAATAATGGATTGATCAAATTCCCAGGTGTCGTACTGTTCACCTCGCAGGACCATCAGTTTATCCAGACCATCGCCAATCGTATCATGGAGATTACACCGGGCGGATTAATTGATAAGATTACCACTTATGATGAATATCTGGATAGTGACGAGATGGCTAGAAAACGTCAGATTCTGTCGGTTCAGTCCGAGGATGAGGATTAGGCAAACGATATAAAAACAAAATACCATAGACACCAAAAAAGCTCCGGTTTTGAGGTTGTACCGTGAGGTGACCCCCAAAACCGGAGCTTTTTGCATGCGATCCTATTCACTGATAAGATATACCCTATCTGCATAAATCATTTTCCTGTTTGTCCATAGTAAGCATCTACTCCATGCTTCCGATAGTAATGCTTATCCTGCAATTCCTGCGATATCGGTTTACTTTCCGGATTAATCCTCTCACACCTTGCCGCCATCTTTGCCACTTCCTCCAGCACCACCGCATTATGTACCGCTTCATTTACATTCTTCCCCCAAGCAAAGGGACCATGGTTCTTGCAAAGCACCGCTGGTGTAGCAACATAATCCAGCTTCATCCGCTCAAATTCATCTGCAATTAACACACCGGTATTTTTCTCATACGCTTCCTCAATTTCCTCCTGCGTCAAATTTCTCACACAAGGCACTTCCCCATATAAATAATCCGCATGCGTCGTTCCATAACAGGGAATGCCTCTGCCTGCCTGCGCCCAACTGGTTGCCCAGGAAGAATGCGTGTGTACCACACCACCAATTTCTGGGAATCTATTATATAATACTGCATGGGTATCCGTGTCGGAGGAAGGATTATAGTCGCCCTCCACTTTATTCCCCAGCAAATCCACCACTACCATGCTTTCCGGTGTCAACTTATCATAGTCTACACCACTGGGTTTAATCACAAAAAGTCCTTTTTCTCTGTCGATTCCACTCACATTTCCCCATGTAAAGGTTACCAGATTATATTGTGGCAAAAGCATATTTGCCTCGTAAACTGCTTTCTTTAGATCTTCTAACATAAATATCCCTCTTTTCTTTATCTCATATTTTCTAATGCCGCCTTCTCGATGGCAATACCTTTCTTATATCTCTCAATGAATGTTTCAAATCCTTTTACATCCTGAAGATCCGGAATTTCCGTGACACACTGGTTCTCTGCAAAGACTTTATCTGCCAAAAAATTTTCTAATGTTTCCCCCTCCGCTTTGTGCAACATATAGGACCCAAGAAGTGCCATCCCCCATGGACCTCCTTCTCCCGCAGTCTCCATAACAGATACCGGAGCATTGATGGCGGCCGCCAAAATCTTCTGACCTACTCCTTTTGTTTTAAATAATCCACCATGCCCTAAAATGGAATCAATCTTCACATTCTCCTCTTTTAGCAGAATATCCATCCCTATTTTTAACGCTCCCAATGCCGCAAATAAATGGACTCTCATTAAGTTTGCCAGATTGAAATTACTCTCCGGAGAACGAACAAAGATTGGTCTTCCCTCAGATAACCCTGTAATATTTTCTCCTGACAAATAACCATAAGAAAGAAGACCTCCGCAATCCGCATCTCCATCCAGTGCCTTGCGATACAATGTACCGAAAAGTTCATTCATATCTACCTTAATTCCATAACTCTCTGCAAATTCTTTGAAAATCCCCACCCATGCATTCAAGTCAGAAGTACAGTTATTGGCATGCACCATACCTACCAGACTGCCATCCGGTGTCGTTACCAAATCAATTTCCGGATGTACCTGCTTTAATTCTTTTTCTAATACAAACATAGAAAATACAGACGTTCCGGCAGAAACATTACCCGTATGCACTGCTACACTATTGGTAGCAACCATCCCTGTTCCCGCATCTCCCTCCGGCGGACAAACAGGAACTCCGGACTCCAGATTTCCACTCACATCCAAAAGTTTCGCTCCTTTTGCTGTCAGTGTTCCCGCCTTATCGCCTGCCAATAACACCTTCGGCATAATCTCTTTTAAAACCCAAGGATAACCTTTATCTGCCACCAACTTATCAAATTTTTCTATCATATCGGCATCATAATCCTTGGTGACAGTATTGATAGGAAACATGCCGGAAGCATCGCCTACTCCCAAGACCTTTTCTCCGGTCAACTGCCAATGTATGTATCCAGCTAATGTGGTGAAAAAGTCCACATCTTTCACATGTTTCTCTCCATTTAAAATCGCCTGATACAAATGTGCGATACTCCATCGCTCCGGAATATTATACTGAAAAAGCTCCGTCAGTGCCTTTGCCGCCTCCCCTGTGATACTGTTTCTCCAGGTACGGAATGGCACCAAAAGTTCTCCCTCCTTATTAAATGCCATATATCCATGCATCATAGCACTGAATCCTATAGCACTGATTTTAATAAGCTTTACCCCGAACTTTTTCTCGACATCCGCTGCCATATTGCTATAACTTTCCTGCAATCCTTTCCAGATATCTTCCAAGGAATACGTCCAAATCCCATGATCCAAACGATTTTCCCATACATGCTCTCCCGAAGCAATGGGATTATGATACTCATCAATAAGCACTGCTTTAATTCTGGTAGAACCAAACTCAATTCCCAATATAGTGTTACCGTTTTTAATCGTTGTCGTGATATCTCCCATAATTCACCTCATAATTTTAAATATTCTAAATACCAAAAAAGAGCCGTACAGTTGCTAACTCTAATCTGCCACTGTGACAGCTCTCTTAACTGGGCTACAAGGATTCGAACCTTGAAATGCTGGAGTCAGAGTCCAGTGCCTTACCATTTGGCGATAGCCCATCATATGTTACTTTATGTTTGAACTGAGACTTTTTATATAACCTCTCTGCTCAAGCACTACTATAGTATACAACAGGCTTTCCAATTTTGCAAGTCCTTTTTTTAAAAAATTTCATGAAAAAATTCAAATTTTGCCAATGTCAAGTCATTATCCCTCTAAATGCAACGGATACTCTCTATAATCCGCAAGATCAATTCCACCCTCTTAAAAGGCGTGATCAGATAATATCCATCTACATATGGAGAAATCTCCCTGGCAACTCTCGTCGATATCTCCCATGCCAGATCTTCTCCCTCTTCTCTGGATTTATCCCGGTATGCCTCTATGATCCGGGCATCCACGTCGATCCCTGCCATCTCACTGTTCATAAAACATGCATTGCGATAGCTTACCACTGGCATGATGCCTCCTAGGATCTTCACATCCAATTCCTCTCTGGCGCGTTTCAGATTATCTAAGGCTTTCCTGGTCAAAACCGGCTGGGTAAACAATACGCTGACCCCGTTTTCGATCTTACGCTTTGCATGGATAAGCTGGCTGTCAAACTGAACTGCATTGACATTCAATGCACCACTGACCAGAAATGGATTTTTGGTAAAAATCTGCTGATCCAATGTCCGTATGTGATTGGCTAATACGGCTGAATTATAGCTGAACATGGTTTTCACATTCCCACGCTCTGCTGCCGGTACCGGATCTCCTGTCACTGTCAGCACGTTATTCACACCTTCCACATTCAGTCCCAGCAACAGCGCTTTCGTCGCGTTAATATTCCGGTCTCTGCAAGTCATATGAGGAATCGTGGTCAAACCGATCTCCCGCATCACTTTGCATGCCAAAATACTGCTGTCAATCCTGGCTTTGGCGATAGGACAGTCCGCAATATCAATCGCATCAACTCCCGCCTGCTGATATCTGGCAGCACCCTCCATGAAAAAATCAATCTCAGGTTCCACCGGCGGATCCAGTTCCACCACCAACACCTTTTTCCCTGCCTGTAATTTCATAGCAAATGCATTGCGGGAATTATTCATCGGATCGGTCTGATCGGTCACTCCCGTATCCATAGTTTGTCGCATGGACTCCACTAAGCGCAAACTACGCCCATGAACCGGTGGTTGCTGCAGACTCTGCTTCATAGCCCGGATATCCTCTGGACCGGTACCACAACATCCGCCCAGCAAAGATACGCCCAACTTTGCCAACTCATACATCGTAGATGCAAAATAGTGATGATTTTCGCCAAAATAGGTGCGATTGCCAATCACGGTAGGATACCCCGCATTTGGCATAATAGAAATATATTTGCCGGCATTGGAAACAGATAGTTTCCGAACCATATCCAGCAGATGTTTCGGTCCCGAAATACAATTAAATCCCACTGCATCCACCGCATCCATCTGCAACGTCTGCTGGTAGAGGCTTCTCCCATAACATCCGCTGCGGGTAAATCCTTCTGGAGAAACACCATAGGAAATCACGATAAACGCCTCTGGATTTTGTTCTTTAATATAGCGCGACACCTCTTCTAATCCATCGGGAGCGTCCATTGTCTCAAATAAAAAGTTCTGGACGTCCATCTCCAAAAACAGATCCGCCAACTGACAGTACACCTGTGCCGCTGAACTGTCATCCGGCAGTTTGACCGGACCGATGTCTGCAAATAGAAAATGCGTATCTACTGCTTCTTCCATCGCATCTCTCGCAATCCGTACTCCCTGCGTAATACACTGTCTGACCCGTTCTGAATCAAAGGACATCGCATAAGGATTCACTCCAAAAGTATTGGTTTTGATCGCCACTGCCCCCGCATCCAGATATGAACGGTGTACCTCCCGAACCACTTCCGGATGTGTCAGATTTAATGTTTCGCATATTTCTTCACGATATTGTGGATATTTTTCTGCCAGATAAGTACCCATAGCGCCATCAAATACCAATGGCTGTTCTGCCAAATATTCTAATATATTAAGTGTATTCATATCATGTATTCTCCTTCTGGTCCTGACATTTGTTGCATTTCTGGGTTTTGCATGAACTGGTGTGAAAAGTCCACATCACAAATGGTGATGTGAAAATATTGCACAAAATTGCACTCGGAAACTGGTTTTCCAGATGTAATTTATGTGCCTTGGGTTTCCGCATTTTGCATGAACTAGTGTGAAAAGTCCACATCACAAATGGTGATGTGGAAATATTGCACAAAATTGCACTCGGAAAACTGGTTTTCCGGATGCAATTTATGTGCATATTGCCCATGCTGCTACAAGCAGCATGGGCTTTTCACACAAAGAACCAAGTAAAATCCAAAATACAGAAACGCAAGGATATTTTATCTCAAGCTATGGTTTCTACTGGTAACGGTATAAATTATAATCTCCTTCAGAATGAACCAGTTCATAACGCGTGTAGAATGCACTGTCATCGGCAAGTCCGTAATTATACCGTTCACTTGGTCCCACCAGAATGTAGTCCACCCCATATTGATCTAACAGGTCCGTGTTTGCCGGATCCGCATACATCTGCCCTACTGCTGTCTCTGCATTCTGATATGGCAGACCATGATAATATAGGATGGAAGAAGACCCACAGACAATATTGCGTCCGGTCAGAGAGGAAATCCCATTGTTGTGGCGTGTATCTGTCAATACCACTGCATCCGGCTCCAACATTTCTTCTATATACTTGCACATTTTCACTTCATCCGCTGCATACAATTCATAGCGTGAGACCGCCTCCCGTCCCATTGTCAGCACAGCGGAAACCATCGTTACCACCAGACAGACGGCTAACAGAATCCCCCGCACGACCAGCTTCCTTTCTAACTTTTCCCATGCTTCCAGTGCCAATTCTGCCACCAGCATTCCAAAGAACAGATATGCTACAAACAACAGCTTATTGTTATCATAGGAATTGGGCTGAAACAGCACCAGTTCACAGGTAAACCAGATAAAGAATGCCGGTCCAATGCGCCAAAGCTGTTTCCTGCTGGCGCGAAAAACCGCAATAATCGCCAAAACAAACATCAGGCCTAAATTCTTAATATAAAATACCAGAAAATGCTCCTGATCATTGCACCAGTTGAATCCTCCCCGCAGGAACTGCTCTCCCTGCGCCTGTTGGAATGTCCATGTAAATAACTGTGGAACCGCAAATACCAGCACCAGTCCCAGGAATATAGCCCACAAAATCACCAGTTGCCTGCCCGCGGAAGGCGCAGACTTTGTCCCAACCTGCGTCCATCCTTTCCATACTGCCCAAATACAGCACAGGGTAATGAACGCTGCATTGACCAGGGCAAGTCCCAACAACAGATTATCACTCAACTGTGTTGTCTCAGAAAGTTTCGCAAAACTCAGAAGATTTAATAATACGAAGCCTGCCAGAAAGATTCCCCGTTCCAGCACAGGCTTCTGCTCCATCCATTTCGGCATCGTCTCCTGCAAGATTGTTCCCAACAGCCAGATGGCACCGATAAATGCCATTGCCACAAAAGAATGGGTATGAATCATCGGCATGCCTCCGGTTAATATGCCGGCAATCACCATATAAGAACGCTTTTTTCTGCGCAGTGCCAATGCCAATAATAAAATCGTAGGAAACAACACTGCCCATCCAAATAATGTCGCACGTTGCGGCAGAAGCATATCCACTACCACATTTACCCAACGGATATTTTCCTCGATATAATTGGTCGGTGTCTGATAAAATTCTGTGAAAATCCGGGTGAAATTTTTCGTTCCGTCAGCGCCAAATATGTTTAAGAAATATAGAACTCCCAATCCGCCATCGAAGAAGAACAGAATCCATGTTATAATACCGTTCCACTTCCGAAAAAGGGCACCTGCCAGCAGGTAAACTCCACCCATCACCTGCCAAAAGGCAACCATCATTGGCAAGTTATATGCCAGACGTAAACTGCTGCCCCAGATATAAATGCTGGAAGATATGCTGTCACACAGAAACGGATAACAGATACGGTATCCCGGCAAAATAGAATACTCCGGCGGAAAGAATCCCTGCTCGGCAATGCTGGTAATAAAGGAAAAATGCATATTCATATCCCCATAGGTAGCTTGTCCGGTATAGTATGCTCCCGTCTCGTCCTGTGGTATGGTATGCGTTTTTAGCAAATAACAGAAAAACAGAAATAAAATCGCAGATAAAACAAAAAACAAAATATCCACCCGTTCTATTTTTGACTGTTTCTTGGAAGCAGACCGCTTTCCCTTTGCCCTTTTCGGATGTTTTTGTTGATTCGCCGCAGGCAATGCCGGCTCTTTCGTAAGGGTATACCAGGTCACCCCAAATACCAGCAATAACAACAAAATCACTGCCAGCCCATGTGCGCCGCGCGTAAATCCCGCCGGAATCGAACAAAGCAACGGAAGCCACTGTAACAGAAAAGACCCCATCACACTGCCAATCAGCACCTGAACCCCGCGGCTTTCGACACGAAATAGCCGCAGTCCCATCCAGATACCTGCCCCCATAAAGACTGCCCAATACATAATGCCAGCCACATTGCCCAATGATGAACCAACCATGATCTATTCCTCCCAATCATTCATTACATATTTTATATTGTTTCTATCTTACGACAGATTTGCTTTCCTTGCAAGCGATGGCAACTTTTCACACCAGCGAATGCAAAATGCGGAAACGCAAGGATATATTTTGACTTTCCCCATTTTGCCAAAGAATAACTCGTGGTTATCTACTATTTGTATCTTTTGCCGTAATGTCTGCCCTGTGTGTCAATGAGAGATTGCTGAAG
>JAUNIU010000048.1 GCA_030523265.1 Eubacteriales bacterium
GGATATCACGCGTATAACCATTATGAATGCGATGAGAGTTTTTATATTCACCGGCCGGATGACAGTTTATCTGCTGCGGAAAATATTTTAAGAATGCTAAGACCAGACAAGCAGTATAGCGAAGTGGAAGCCAGAGTGTTAGATTTGGCACTGGTGCTGCATATGGAACATGGTGGTGGTAACAATTCCACCTTTACCACACGCGTGGTGACTTCGGCGGGATCTGATACGTATTCCGTCATCGCTGCGGCTTTATCTTCTCTCAAGGGACCGAAACATGGTGGTGCCAATATTAAAGTTGTGGAAATGATGCAGGATCTCAAGGAGCATGTAAAGGATATCACAGATGAAGATGAGGTGCGTGCTTATCTGCGCAAACTGGTTCGCAGAGAAGCCTTTGATAAGCGTGGACTGATCTATGGTATGGGGCATGCGGTGTATTCTATCTCTGATCCAAGAGCTGTTGCTTTCAAGAAATTCGTGGAGATGTTAGCGCAGGAGAAGCACCAGACACAGGAATTTGCGTTATATTCCATGATCGAGCGTATTGCGCCGGAAGTGATCGGGGAAGAGCGTGCTATTTATAAGGGTGTCAGTGCAAATGTGGATTTTTACAGTGGATTTGTATACAGCATGTTAGGAATACCACAAGAACTTTTTACACCGATTTTTGCGATGGCCCGTATCGTCGGATGGAGTGCGCATCGTATGGAGGAACTGATCAATGTGGATAAGATCATTCGTCCGGCATATCAGAGTATCGTGATTCCGCGGGTATATGAGAGTTTGAAAGACCGTTCCACCCTGCGGATATCCCATAAAGATGACCGCAAGTTAAAGCTGACTATGAAGGATGAGAGCTGTTAATGCCATAGATATATTCCGAAGAAAAAATATACCCGAGAGGGTATATTTTTTTGCTTTCATGGTAGGTATATCGCAAAAAAATATTACGCAAAAAGCGTTTTCCTATGGTAAAAACTGTAAGATTTTCGTAAAGATTTCTCGGATTAGATGTGATATGCTGAGATAGTACAAAGGGAAATGTGCGGCTGTATACAGGAGGGAAGGAATGAACAAAGCAAACATACTGGTGGTGGATGACGATCAGGAGATAGCAGATCTGGTGGCCATTCATTTAGAGGAAGAGGGTTATGAGGCATTTCAAGCGTATAGCGGGAAGCGGGGATTGGAGATATTCGATGCAGAGCAAATTGATTTAGTCATTTTGGACATCATGATGCCTGGGATGGATGGAAATGAGGTGTGCAGACAGATACGAGAGAAAAGTACCGTGCCGATCATTATGCTCAGTGCAAAGGATGCAGAGATGGACAAGGTAACCAGTTTGTATCAGGGGGCGGATGATTATGTGACGAAGCCATTTCGTCCCATGGAACTGGTGGCGCGGGTCAAGTCCCAGTTACGCCGTTCGCAGAATTTCAGCGGTGGTCAGAACCAGTTGAGTGGTGTCGTGGATATGCCAAATCTCTGGATGGAGAAAAAGACACACAGTGTCAAAGCATATGGCAGAGAAGTGGGTCTGACGCCCACAGAATTTGATCTGCTGTATTTGCTGGCATCGCATCCGGGACAGGTGTTTACCACCGACGAAATTTTTGAGCGGGTCTGGAAAGAGAAAAGTTTTGAGATGAGTAATACAGTGATGGTACATATTCGTAGATTGCGTGGAAAGATAGAGCAGGATCCGCGCAATGCGCAGATTATCAAAACGGTCTGGGGAGTAGGGTATAAATGTGAATAGAAGCGAGGGAAAGGCTTGAAAGGAAAAGGAATTCGTTTTCGCAGTTTGCGAACGGAACTGATTGTTTATGCGATTATCAGTATGGGGCTGGCGGTATTGACAGAGATCGCAGCAGGCTGCCTGATCTATGTGGTTTCCCAGGCACTGGGTATCACCTATCAGGGATATGGCAGGAAACCTGGGCAGTTACCCGACAGGATGCCGGGGTACCGGAACCGGGATGGTATGTCAGCAGACGTCTTGAATTATCGCCGCCTGTGGCGTATGGATCATCATACGGTGTTGGTGATCCTGCTGGTAATCATCGTGGCATCCACGAGTTTGTTTATAATATATTTTCTACTATTTATGAAGCGGATCACACGGGATATGTCTTATATTTCCGATAGCATTACACACATAGCTACGGGAGATATGACAGAGGATATCCAGATTGGCAGACAGGATGAATTGGGGGAAATTGCCAGAAACGTTAATGAGATGCAGGAACAGCTTCGTGCCTTGATGGATCATGAACGGGAGGCATTGCAGACCAACAAGGATCTGATCACCTGTGTGGCGCATGATCTGCGGACACCGGTAACCTCCATCATGGGGTATCTGGAATTGGCGATGGATACGGAGCACTATCCGGTAGAAGAACGTCAGAATTTTGCAGCGATTGCTCTGCGGAAATCACAGCGGCTGGAAAGATTGATTCAGGACCTTTTCAGCTATACCAAGTTGATGAGTGGGGAGATCACATTGCATCGTGGAGCGATTGATCTGATACAGTTGGTGGAACAGATGGTGGAGGAATTTTATCCGATTTTTCAGGATTTTGGCTTGGAGTGCGAGTTTCAAAGCAATACCGATAGTCAGGTTATGAACCTGGATGGAGAACTGATTGCCAGAGCAGTCCAGAATCTGCTGAGCAATGCGTCCAAATATGGACAGGATGGCAAACGCATTACCGTGCATGTAGAGAAGTTAGAACAGGAAATACAAATTACTGTGATAAATTTTGGGCAGATCATACCGGAGGAAAGTTTATCGCATATATTTGATAAATTTTATCGTGTGGAAGGATCCCGTTCTACGGATACGGGAGGTACAGGTCTGGGTTTGAATATTGCATATGAGATCATTCATCTGCATGGAGGAGAGATCCGGGTATCCAGCAATATACAGGGAACGCAGTTTACGATAGCCTTACCACTGGAAATAGAACCCGGGATTATATCAGAAGGAGGAGAAAAACGTGAAAAGCAACCGTAAATTCCAGAAGAGAGGAAAGGGACAGATGCGTCTGGTCTGTGGAGTGATTCTGGCATGCTTTCTGGGGATGGCAGGTAGTGTAATTATCTCTAACCCGGCTGGCAGACAGAGCAGTGTGCAGGCGAAGATGCTGACAGGGGAGAGTGAAAATTACCGCATGAATAGTTATCAGGCAGGCGATCTGAATGTGAGCGTACACATCGGTCTGCGGGATAATATGGTGCAGGTAGGGAGGTATGCGCCTGTCACAGTAGAGATTAAAAATTATGGAAAGGATTTTTCCGGCAGTTTCCGCATGTATGTCAATCCCATGGATGATTATGGAACAACCCAGAAAGCAGTCGTTGAAAAAAAGGTGCAGATCGCAGCGGGTGAGACAAAGCAGTATTCCATGATTGTGAAGATTACGAATGATGAGGGAATGCAGACTTCTTTGTGTGACGGAAATGGAAAGATCCTGGGGAAAAAATATATGGAGATCAGTACTAAAGATACGGTCTCGCCAAGTGAGCCGACGATTGGTTTCATTTCTGAGGATAGCACGGCATTGGCTTATATGAAGGCAGAAGATGGCGTGAATCAGCTATATGATGTGCAGGATTGGATGCTGACAGAGGATTTTCGTACTTTGGACCTCTTTGATATTCTCTTGATCAATCAGTTTGATACTAGCCAGCTCTCGGAGAAACAGATTACTGCCGTCATCGATTGGGTAGAACAGGGCGGCACACTGATCTTTGGTACCGGTACCCAGCCGGAGAAGACATTAAAGGCATTTTCCGGGACGTTATTAAAGGGTACCATTGGAAGCACGAAAAAGGTACAGACGAAGTATGGGACAGATCTGGATATCAGCCAATTAGAAATGCAGGATGCGGAAGCAATATTGTCCCAAAATGAGGACACTTTGATTAGCCGAATGGACTATGGGAATGGCTGTGTGATGGTGGCAGGTTTTGATCTGAATATTTCGCAGGAGAATTTTGGTGCAGAACTGCAAACGCTGTTTTATAAGAAGATGAGTGATACTAAGCGGCAACAATTGACCAAGGAGCAGCAAACCCAGTTAGAGAGCGACGCGTATGATTATTCGGAGTATACCATCCCCAGTGGCCTGGGGGTTACCGAAGTGAATGGTCTGCCGAATATTGCGTTATATGCGGTCTTATTGCTGCTATATGCGATCCTGATCGGACCGATATTGTATTCTGTATTACGCAAGAAAGGAAAGCGGGAATTATTATGGAAACTGATACCGGTGTCAGCGGTGATATTTTCTGTGCTGATTTATCTGATTGGTACCAGTACCCGCGTGAAGCATCCGTATATGAATTATCTGTCACAGATCGATTTGTCGGATCAGAATGCATCGATAGATACTTATTTTGCATTGACCAGTCCCAATAATGACAGATATGAAGTGGAGATAGCCGGGAAAAAGGATATCTTCTCTGGGACGACGATCGGGTATTCGGGATATCTGTCACTTGATCCGTCTTCCACAGATTATCAATACGGGATAGAATATACCAGTGACAAGACTGTGCTGCATATGGATAATATGGCGGCATTTGATACGGTTCGCCTTCAGGAGCATCAATCCGGTGAAACGAAGGGACGGATCGAGTTTACAGATATTCAGCTGGATGCAGGAGACCTGGGGGGCATCGTGACCAATCAAACCGATTATAATCTGGAAGATTGTGTGATTGTCTGCAATGGAGATGCGATGTTACTGGGAGATATGAAGCAGGGAGAGAGTATATCTCTGGATCAGTTGGATGCATCCAAAGCCTGGATTCGTTCTACGAGTTATCTGTGGACAGATGTGGCAGAGAAAATCCTGGATTATGGAGATGATTTCCGTGAGGTTAATGTGAAAGAGTTACGGCGTATGACCTTGTTAGATAACTGTGGATATCAGGAAAATGCGGTGGAATATTATTTCTATGGATTTTTGGCGGCAGATCAGGAAACTGCTTTTACGAAACAGTTTGATACAGATGTATATGCGGAGAATATGGTTGATCTGGATGTGTATGGGGAAACTGCGGTAATACAGAGGTTATTCAGTGAGGATCTGGAGAGTAATGCGCAGAATGTACTTGGCACATTGGATCAATATATACAGGATTATCCAGATGAAATAACAAATACGATGGAATTAGTGGATACCAGTATAAAAGAAGTGAAAGTAACTTATGACCTGAGTGACACAGATCCAGACAGTATGTTGCAATTGCGTTATCGCAATATGGGGAATCAGGAGTTTGCACTGTTAAATTCAGCAAATTCCATCGGAGATGCGGCCTACGTCGTCGGAGGTGTATTCTTAGGCGAGGTATCCGCAGTGAATCAGAAATCCGGCAAATCTGAGGTGCTCTTCACCAGTGGAACGGAATCATTGGTGCAGGAATTATCGAAGTATATTGATGAGAAAGGGAAGTTGGAATTGACCTATCAGATCGGACTGCCGGATCAGTCATCGTATATAGATGAATATACGAGTCTGAGACTGCCACGGCTGATACTGGAAAGGAGGAATGCACAGTGATTGAGATACAGGGATTGTATAAGAGTTATGGAAAATTTGTGGCACTAAATCAATTGAATTTACACATTGATAAAGGAGAGTTATTTGGTTTCGTGGGACCGAACGGTGCCGGCAAGACCACAACCATGCGTATTCTCTCCGGACTGTTACGGGCAGATGGTGGTTCTGCGACGGTGGCGGGAATCGATGCTTTGCATCAAAGCCAGGATTTAAAGGCGAAAATCGGCTATATGCCCGATTTCTTCGGCGTCTATGATAATCTGCGGGCAATCGAATATATGGAATTTTATGCATCTGCTTATGGGATATATGGGAAACAGGCGACAGAACTGTGTATGAATTTGATGGATCTGGTGAATCTGTCGGATAAAGCGATGTTTTATGTGGATAGCCTGTCCCGTGGTATGAAGCAGCGTCTATGTCTGGCACGAAGCATGGTGCACAATCCGGAGCTGCTGATTCTGGACGAACCGGCTTCCGGCCTGGATCCGCGGGCGTGTTTTGAGATGAAGGGAATCCTCAAAAACTTAAATGACATGGGCAAAACCATTATCATTAGTTCCCATATCTTATCAGAATTAGCAGAGATGTGTACCACGATTGGTATCATTGACCGTGGTCAGATGCTGGTCAAAGGTTCGGTGGAGGATATTATTTCTCATCTGAATACGTCGAATCCTTTGGTCATTAAAGTCATGGATGGCAAAGAACAGGCGGTGACGCTGTTAAAAGAAAATCCGATGGTATCCAATGTATCCATACAGGAGGAGCAGATCGTGATTAACTTCAAGGGAACGGAACGGCAGGAGGCAGAGCTTTTGACTGCGCTGGTTTCGGCAGGGGTACAGATTTCTTCCTTTGTACGACAGTCCAGCAATCTGGAGGAGGTATTTATGGAAGTGACAGGTAAGAAGGAGGTGTTATCTGCATGAAAACAGCGTTAGCGAATCTAAAGAATATTCATTGGAATGCGGTGTATGCCAAGGAATCCAAATTGCGGGTGCGTAACGTTAAGTTTGCTCTCACCGTTTTGTTTTATAATTTGATCCTGATAGGTATCGCTATCTTTGGTTTTGAGGTGGCGTTTAATGTAAACCTGCAGGGACAGTTGAACTATTCCAATGCAATTGGTCTGTATATCGTATTGATCGTGATTGAGGCTTTCATGGTGATGTTTTTGGTGCCGGCATACACGGCGGGCAGCATCGCGGGAGAACGGGAAAAGCAGACGTTGGAGATACTACTGACTACCACTTTGCGACCGAGACAGATTGTATGGGGGAAATTATTATCATCCATTAGTATGGTTCTCCTGTTAATCGTATCTACCTTACCGACGATATCCATCATTTTTACCATCGGTGGTGTGGGGCTGACGGATTTGCTGGAGTTTGTGATCGTGGTCTTTGTCTTTGCGATCCTGATCGGCAGTATCGGGATCTGGGGTTCGGTCATGATCAAGCGCACGGTGCCAGCTACTGTATTTACCTATGGCGGGATCATTGTGTTGTGCGGTGTGACTGCGGTGGTCGTGGGTGTGGTATGGATCATTAAGAATTTGTATTATTACCAGATATTATCGGTGAATTCCAATGCTTCGACCCCGGATATATCATTACTTCTGTTGCTATTATTATTTAATCCCGCTTGTACCATGATTGAAATGTTGACCAACCAGTTTGCCGGAGAATCGGTGATGTCAGAATTGCTGTTAAATAGCGGCGATCTTTTGCCGGATTTTGTGCGGGATCATTGGGTGATCATCAGTCTGATTGTGCAAATGCTCCTGGCAATAGTGATCATGCGTCTGGCAGAGAAACAGCTGGATCCTTTGCGTAAGCGGAAAGTAAGTAAACGAAAAATGCGGAAGCAGGAAAAACGGCAGCAGAAGATGCAACAGAAACTGGCGAAGAAACAGCAGACGCGGACCAGTCATCAATAAGGGAGGACCTGTGAAATGGCAGAGCATCCAAATTCCCGTGCAGAACAGGGAATACTGATCTTTATCAGACAAATACAAAAACGGTTGGCATTACAGCGGCTTTTGCGGTATATGGCGTTTTATGGAGCAGCGGGTGCGCTGCTTGCTTTGGGGTGTAATGTTCTTACTCTTTGGATTCCCATATATGCGGGGATGTGGATGGGCTTCGGCGGTCTGGGATTACTCCTATTGCTGGGGGTGGTTCATTGGCTGTGCCGTTGGCCAAAGAAGTCGGAAGCTGCTTTCGCGGGAGATCAGGCGGGATTAGAGGAACGCCTGACTACGAGTCTGGAACGGTGGGACAAAACCGATCTCATGAGCCGGTTACAACGGCAGGATACAAACGACAGGATACAGAATTTTCCGATCGCAGAGCGAATTATACTTCGGAAATATCCCAAATGGTATGCGGGGATAGGTATATGTATTATTTTATCTGTGTTCTGTGCGCTTTATCCGACAGAGGCAAAGAGGCAGGCAAAGGAGCAACATGCGTTGCGGGCAGCGCAAAAGGAAGTAGTAGAGCAAATTGATCAGGCAGAACAAAAATTAACGGATCAGGCAGGAGAGGGGAAACTGCAGGAAACGGAGCAGAAGGCTTTGAGGGATATTTTGGAATCTGCCAAGAAAGAGATCGCTTCCGGTCAGAGCAAGGCAGATATTCAAAAGGCACAGAATCGGTTGGAGACCAAGTTGATGAAAGCATTGCCAGAGAAGATGAGCACTGAGACGGCGCAGAATTTACAGCCATTGGTACAGAATCAGAATCTGGCGGCAATGGCTGAGTACCAGCAGGCGATAGACAATCTGGCACAGAACAGTGAGACGATCGCCCATGCGAAACAGGAACTACAGAGTCTGGGAGAGATGTTGGGGACAGAGCAAAAAGAAGCGTTGATCGGTCTGTTAAATCAGGCGCAGTCCGATGGAACAATCACGCCACAGGAATTGTCTGACGCGTTGCAGAGTTTGAATGACGCCAATGCGTCTTATACACAGACGCAGCTTAGTCAGCAGGGCAACAATCAGCAGTCGGGCAGTACCGCACAGGCAGGAACGGGTAGCCAGCAGGCAAAAGGGGGTGCTGGCGGTGAAAATAATGCCCAGTCCTCTGGTAGTCAGCAGAAAGGAGCAGATGGCAGCAGTCAATCCGGTAATGCGAACAGTTCCGGTGGCAGTGGCAATCAGTCTGGTAACGGCTCCGGTGCAGGTACCGGAGAAGGTTCCGGAGGGAATGGTTCTGGCAGTGGTGGCGGCAGTTCCGGCGGCGGATATAATTATGGCAGTGAACAGGGGATGGAACGGGCGGAACAGGCTGGCGAGGCAGAGCAGGTCTGGATACCACAGGAGACCGGGGACGATGAAAACCTGACAGGTCAGAAGAAGGGGACTTCCAAGGCACAGCGTAAATCGCAGACAGCGAATACCCAGAATGCCGGACAAAAAGCGAATCTGGCTGCAGTATCCGGCAGTTATGAGAAAAAGGCGTATTCAAAGATTAAGAAGCAAAACATTCCGGATTCCATGGAGGATTTAGTAAAAGAGTATTTTAGTTCTTTAGATTAGTGGAGGTAACAGGTGTGAAGGAAGAAGAAATCAAAGGATTAGTAGATAAAGTCGCTTGTTGTGAGAAGGAGATCGGCAAGGGAATCATCGGGCAGAAAGAGATTATCCGGCAGGTGATTCTGGCAATTCTGGCAGATGGTAATGTCTTGTTGGAAGGTGTTCCGGGACTTGGGAAAACAGAGCTTGTAAAGACCATTGCCAAAGTTATGGATTTATCGTTTTCCAGAATCCAGTTTACGCCGGATCTGATGCCGGCAGATATCACAGGTACCAATCTGATCGAAAAGGAAGGGGATCGTAATGTGTTTCGGTTTCAGCCGGGACCTGTCTTTGCCAATATCGTATTGGCGGATGAGATAAACCGTGCTACTCCAAAGACGCAGTCGGCTCTATTGGAGGCGATGCAGGAAAAGACGGTGACGGTGGGGAATCATACGTATGAGATGCCAAAGCCATACATGGTTCTGGCGACACAGAATCCCATCGAGAATGAGGGAACTTATCCATTGCCGGAAGCACAGTTAGACCGATTTTTATTTAAATTATTGGTGGAATTTCCGGATCTACAGGAATTAAAAGAGATCATGCATCTGACGGTGGAAGAGGAGAGGGAAGAGGTAACACAGGTGTTGACAGGGGAAGATCTGCTGCTGCTTCGGCAGGCAGTGCGGGAAATGCCGGTAGCAGAGGCGGTGGAGGAATACGCCTTGAAATTAATATTAGGCACCCATCCGGAGAGTGCGTATGCCGGCGAGCAGGTGAAAAAGTATGTGTTGGCAGGCGCCAGTCCCCGGGCAGCACAGGCAATTTTGCGGACAGCGAAGGCGAGGGCACTCATCATGGGACGCTATAATGTGTCCTTTGATGATATTGATTTTGTGGCTCCGGCGGCATTGCGCCATCGTGTGGCGATGAATTTTGATGCTTTATCGGATAATATCACAGCAGATATGGTGATTCGTGGTTTGCAGGAGGAAATGGATGGAAGAAAAACTGTTTGATGCGATGTTTTGGGAGAGTTTGCATCGGCTGCGTCTGGCAGAGGGGCAGAGAATGAATGGCGGGAGAAGTGGTGGCAGACGTTCCACGGCAAAGGGCAACAGTGTGGAGTTTGCTGACTTTCGGGAATATATGCCGGGGGATGATATCCGGCGGATCGACTGGAATGCGTATGGCCGCATGGACCGTCTTTTCATCAAATTATTTATGCAGGAGCAGGAGGGCATGTATACGGTGGTGGTGGACACCAGTGCATCCATGAACTTTGGCACTCCTGCCAAGTCGGTAATGGCAGCTCGTCTGGCAGGGGCATTTGGCTATATGGCTTTGCATGCCCAGGACCGGGTGCGGCTGGCTTCCATACATGCGGTAGAGCAGGGTGTGATACCGGAGGAAGGTGCAAACGCTGTGGTGTCTCAGGCGCGTGTGGAAGCGGGACTGACAGGAATGCAAAGTCTTAACCGTTATCTGGCGCAGATCGAGGGATTATCTTTTGAGGGAAGAACGGATCTGTGGGATTCCATGCGCAAAATTCCGTTTCCCAGACGGGGGTGTACCATTGTTTTGTCCGATTTTATGGACAGAGGTGCGGACCCGTCTCATATGGAGCGTGTTGCACAGGTATTAAAATATCTGCAATTTCAGAAACAAGATGTCATATTAGTGCGGATCGTGGCAGAAGAAGAAATTCATCCCTCCTTACAGGGGACATTGAATCTTGTGGATGAAGAAACCAGGGAAGAACTAAAGGTGACTGCCACTACAAAATTATTGACAGAATATGGCAGACAGGTGGAGAGATACCGTCTGGAATTGCAAAAGTTATCCAAACGGTATCAGGCACGTCTGATGGAAGTAAGAAATACAGAAACAATGGATCAGGTGATTTATAAAGGACTTCACAATGGAAGTCTGGAACTGTGAAAGGAGCATTATGGGAATTACGAATATATGGCCACTCTTTCTGGTGGTGTTTATACCGGGCATCATATTGCTCTATCTATTAAAGACACAGGCTGTGCCCCGGAAAGTTCCGGCGTTGAATCTCTGGAAGGAAGCGTATGAAAATATGCAGGCGCAGACTCCCTGGGAAAAATTTCGGCATCACTTATTGATGTATTTGCAGATTTTAGCACTGCTTTTATTGATTCTGGCATTGACGATGCCATACCTGCGTCTGAGAGGCGGGGATAGTGCCAGAGTAGTGATCTGTATGGATCTCAGTGGCAGTATGAATGGTTCTTATGATGAGAAGCGTACCAAGTTTGAGGAGGAAGTACGGCAGGCTAAGAAATATGTCAGTCAGTTAAAGCAGGGAACCAAGGTAACGCTGTTGACTGCAGACCGCAGTGGTAAGATGCTGGCAAACGATGTGACCGACCTGTCAAAGATCAAAAAGCTGATTCAGGCGCAGGAGCCCACCGATGCAGAGGGCAATCTACAGCCTGCCATCAAGATGTTATCGCCTATTGTGAAACAGTGGGGCGATTATCAGATGGTGGGATTTACCGATGAAAATGTGGAGTTGGGGGACTTGACGGGTGAGATCGTTGATCTGAGCACCAACTATAATAACTGTGCGGTGGATTGGGTGAACCACACCGAGAATGAGCAGGGTGGTATCACCGTGCAGGCAAAGATAGAAAATCATGGTACCGAAGCAGTGTCTCATGAGATTAACTTATATCTGGGCGAGACATTGTTTGATGTACAGTCGGTGACGTTGGATGCCAAATCCAGCCAGATTGTCACTTTTTCGGAAGTCGGTGCCACACAGTATCAGAAATTGAGTAAAGGGGCGGGATATCTGTGGGCGGAGATCAATGAAAAAGATGGATTAACGGAAGATAATACGGCATATGAGATATTAGACCTAGTCTCTGAGAAGCGGATATTATTGGTTTCCAAACAAAACCAGTTTTTAGAGAAAGCGATGACATTAGGGGAACAGGTAACGCTGGAAAAGACTACTTCTGTCAAAAACATTGATTCGGATAAAGAGTATGATCTGATTATTTATGATGGACAAATGCCGAAGAAATGGTATGGTTCTGAGAATGTACTGGTACTGAATCCCGGGAAAGATTTGAGCATAGAGGGAACAGAGATTATTAAATGTCAGAAGAAACGCAAAAATATACGCGTGACAGTGCCATCCGGTGACCTGATTGCCGGCATGGAGGAGTTTGATTTCGGCTGTAGTCAGGCAGAAGAATTAGAATTGCCGTCGTGGGGATATTCCTTCTGCAACAATGGGACGGAAAGTGTAGCATATACCGGGAAACTGGATGGCAGAAATATTACGGTGATGGGATTTGACTTGCATAATACCGATCTTCCGTTACAGATGGAGTTTCCGATCCTGATGCAGAATATTTTGAATCAGAGCGGACAGTCTCTGGGATTGGTAAACCAAGTATTAAGTCCTTTGGAGACGGCTGATATGATTTGCCGAAAAGAGGTACAGCAGGTTACATGGATATCACCGGATGGGGCAAAGACCAAAAGTGTCCCGAAAGATGGTCATGCAAATTATACGGGTACAAAACAGACGGGATTGTATCAAGTGTCCGTCAAGACGGACAGCGATACGGTGAAACAGTATTTTTATGTGGCGTTTCCATCCGCAGAATCTACAGTTAATCAGGGGATTACGGTGGTTGGACAGGATGGCAAAAAGCTTGAGGCCAGTGGTAAGGCAGATCAGGTGTTTGGGGCAGTCTCTTTCCTGAAACCGATCTTAGTGCTTCTGCTGTTGGTATTGCTCTTAGAATGGATAGTATACCTGAGAAGGAAGCCGGTGTTTCCCGGCAAGGTAAGCAAATGGACCACATACGCATTGCGGCTATTGGTCATGGCACTGGTGCTTGGTGCGCTGTTTGGATTCTCCATCACCAAAAAGAATGCAAAGACCACGACGATCTTTTTGGTGGATGCTTCGGATAGTTTCAAGGGAAATCAGGATACTGCGGTGGATCAGGTGAAAAAGGCGTTGGAGAAACTGCCATCGGGAGAGCAGGCCGGCGTGGTGGCATTTGGCGGTGATACGAATATTGAGCAGTTTGTGACAGAGAAGGTACAGTTTGAGGGATTGGATTCCATGCCGATGACATCGGAGACGAATTTGGAACAGGCCGTGCAGACTGCCTTGTCCCTGTATCCGGAAAATAGCAGCAAACGCATGGTATTATTGACGGATGGCAGCGAAAATGCGGGTGATCTGTGCCAGATGAGCAGCAGCCTGATGGCTGCCCAGGTGGATGTGCAGGTGGTAAAATGGGACAGCACTCCAGAGGGAGAGGTGTTTATCTCCGATCTGACAGTCCCGGACAGTATCGCGGTGGGGGATCATTATAATGTGGAAATACAGGTGGAGAGTACCATTCATACCGGTGCAAAATTGCAGTTATATAATGATAATACGCTGCGCCGGGAGGAGACAGTAGATTTACAGAAAGGAACGAACCAGTTTTCTTTTCAGGATGTGCGGGACCAGAAAGGTTTTACCAATTACCGTGCTGTGGTGATCCCGGATCAGGATACCGTACAGATGAACAACGAGTATGTGGCATATACCGAGGCCAGTGAAAAGAAGCCGATCCTGCTGGTGGAGGGCAAAAAGGGAGAGGCATCCGAGTTTCGTAAAGTATTGGAAGCAACCGGATATCCTTATCAGATGGTAGAACCTTCCAGGGCTCCATCCAGTGTGCAGAAGCTGAACCGGTATGCATCGGTTTTGTTGGAGAATGTGTATATTGATGATCTGGCATCGGGTTTTGTGGATTCCATTGAGACATATGTCAAGGACTATGGCGGTGGCTTGATCGCCATCGGCGGTGATCAGAGCTTTGCCCTGGGTGGTTATCGTGATACACCGCTTGAGAAAGTATTGCCGGTGAACATGGATCACAAGGAGAAGGAAGAATTGCCTAAATTGGCCATGGTGATGGTGATTGATCATTCCAGCAGTATGTCCGAGACGACAGGTGGCAGGAAGAAATTGCAGGCGGCGAAAGAAGCGGCTGCCGGGGCATTAAAGAATCTGCGGGATAATGACATGGTGGGGGTGTTGGAATTTGATGATGGCTATAACTGGGTGGTCAAACCGCAGCAAATCGATGACCGGGATACCATCAACCGTAAGATTATGGGAATCAAAGAAGGAAATGCAACCAGCATTTTTCCCGCGTTAAAGGCGGCTTATGATGCGGTGGGTGAGACGGATGCCCAGATAAAACATGTGATCTTGCTGACGGATGGACAGGATGATGGCGGGCAGAATTATGACGCGCTGCTGCAGCATTCTGAGGAGGATGGCATCACAGTGTCTACCGTGGCGGTGGGGCAGGATGCGGATCAGAAATTGCTAACCAAGATTGCAGAGATAGGTAGTGGACGTAATTATCAGACGGATGGAGAAGAATTATCCCGTATATTTGCCCAGGAGATCTATCTGTCACAGGGAGACTTTTTGATTAACCGGGATTTCACTCCGGTGATTACTGCGGATTCGGATGTATTGGATGGTCTGGAGGATGGATTCCCGGAACTGCGGGGGTATATAGGGACTTCGGTGAAAGACAGTGCTACGGCTGTCTTGATGGATGATGAGAAGGAAGATCCGATTCTGGCGGAATGGCGTTATGGACTGGGACAGACGATTGCTTTTACTTCGGATGTGACAGGAGAATGGACCGGAAATTATGTGGGCTGGGAAGATTATCCGTTGTTATGGAGCCATTTGATCGAGGAAACGATATACGATCAGAATGACAGCGAGAGTAAGATCACCACCAGGCAGGAGGGGAATACCGGTGTAGTTCGCTATGAAAATGCCGGGATATCCGGGGATGCCAAAGTGACAGCCATCTATACAGACCAGTCGGGAGAGCAGCAGGAGATTACTTTGGATGCAGTATCCAGTG
>JAUNIU010000049.1 GCA_030523265.1 Eubacteriales bacterium
GGGGCAGAAGGTGATACAGACCGAGGATTCTCTGCTTAGTCATGCGGTAAACGAGATAGGCAAGTTATGATTGTAGCTGTCTGTCAGGACAGCAGAATGGAGTGTCAATTATGATGAGATCATTGTGGACGGCTGCCTCCGGTATGAAAGCGCAGCAGACCAGCATGGATAATCTTTCCAACAATTTGGCAAATATCAATACCACTGGGTATAAGAAGAACCGTCTGGAGTTTCAGTCTTTGTTATATCAGACGATTCAGCAAAAGACAACGGACAATGAGGGCAATCCCAAGCCGATTAGTGCCCAGGTTGGGTTAGGTGTAAAGGTGGCTGCAGTTACGACGGAGTTTGTGCAGGGCGAATTGACAGCCAGCGATGGTGATTTTGATTTTGGTATTCAAGGCGATGGATTTTTTATGATTCGGATGGCGGATGGTTCTACGGGGTATACCCGTAATGGTCATTTTATCATGGCTATGTTAGGAGATGGCAGTTTCCAGTTATCCACAGCAGAGGGATATGCAGTGTTAGATCGCAATGGACAGCCGATCACCTTCAGCGCGGATACAGATGTGACAAAGATTTCTTTTGATAATTACGGCAGGATCATGTATCGGGGCGCAGACAACAATGCGTATCTGACAGGGGTACAGATTGGTGCCGCACAATTTAATAATCCGGCAGGATTGAATAAACTGGGTGACAGTTACTTTGAGGCGACAGAGGCATCCGGGGAACCTAGATTAGAAGGACAGGATGATGCGCTGACGATCAGCGTGATTAAGAATGGTTATCTGGAGGCTTCCAGTGTACAGGCGGTGGATGAGATGGTGGATATGATCATTACGCAGCGTGCGTACGAAATGAACTCGAAAGCCATTACAGCCTCCGATGAAATGTTGCAGCAGGCTAACAATTTGAGAGCATAATATACTTAGCTGGAAAGCACCTTTTCTGCGCGGAATGAAAGCGTATAAATGGATTGTGATCCGGTTGTATTTTGTAAGGAGGAGATTATGAGTAGTTCCATTTATGATGTTTCATCCATCTATGATACCTATTCGCGTAATCTGGATGTGGCTTCTGCGTCTTCGGTAGAGGGCAAGCTGAGTGCCGTGGGGGAAGATGCCTCCGATGAGGAATTATTAAGTGCCTGTGAGGGATTTGAAGAGTATTTTCTCCAAAAGATCATTGAACAGGCGAGGAAGTCTGTTGCCGGTGATGAGGAAGAAGATGGCGAATACATGAAATATTTTGGGGATACATTGAACCAGGCCTATGCGGAAGCTGTGGTAGATGGCGGAGGAATAGGATTGGCAAAGCAACTGTATGATTCCATACAAGGGAATCACAGCCGTAGCTTATAACATCGATCAGCGTGTGAAAGCAGGCGTATTACCTGTGTTACATAAGATCTGGCAATACAATTAGAAACCGGGGCCACTGTGGATAACAGTGGCTTTTTGTCTGTTGTATGGCGGTTTCGGAAATGAGGAAAAAGTGAGTGATATTGTGGAATGGGAAGGCTATGTGGAGCGCATAACCTTTCGGAATGAGGAAAACGGATATACAGTATTGTTTTTGGCTGATCCAGAGGATGGGGATGAGGTTTGCTGTGTCGGCAATTTCTCTTTCGTATCGGAGGGAAGTTATCTCCATGTATCGGGCAAGGAAGTGATCCATCCCAATTATGGGGCGCAGATTCGGGTGGAACAGTACGAAGAGAAGCAGCCTGCGGATAATATGGCCATTGAACGTTATCTGGGTTCCGGAGCAATCAAAGGGGTGGGACCGGCGTTGGCAGCCCGCATCGTGAAACGGTTCGGGGAGGATAGTTTTGATATTATTGAGCGGGAACCGGAGCGGCTGGCGGAGGTCAAAGGGATCAGTATCAAAATGGCGGTGAAAATAGCGGAACAGTTCAATGAGAAGCGACAGATGCGTCAGGCAATGCTATTCTTGCAGGATTATGGAATCAGCATGAATATGGCAGTCAAAATTTATAAAATATATGGCGATGAAATGTATGAGGTATTGCAAAAAAATCCATATAAATTGGCGGAGGACGTACAAGGCATCGGATTTAAGATTGCAGACAGTATTGCCAGAAAAGCGGGATTTGGACAGGATTCGGAATATCGTATCCAGGCAGGCGTGTTGTACTGTCTGCAGCAATCCGGCAGTCAGGGGCACTGCTATCTGCCGGAAATGGAACTGGTACGTCTGGCTGCTGAATTATTGATGGTGGATATCAGTCAGGTGACAGAACAGTTGGAGCGCATGACTTTGAATAAGGAGATTATTATTCAGGAAATTGCCGGAGAGCGCCGGATGTATAGCAGCACGTTATATTATATGGAGTTAAACTGCGCCAGAATGCTTTTAGATCTGAATCTGTCTTACGAAGTGGATGCAGCGGCATTGGAACGCCGCATATGCCAGATCGAGCGGCAGCAACAAATCACCTTGGATGATTTACAAAAGGCGGCGGTGTTTCAGGCTGTGCAAAATGGTGTGACGATTATTACCGGTGGTCCAGGTACCGGCAAAACCACCACGATCAATACGATATTACAGGTATTGGATCTGGAGGGACTGGATATTTTATTGGCGGCCCCTACAGGCAGGGCGGCCAAGAGAATGTCTGAGACATCTGGATGGGAGGCACAGACCATACACCGATTATTGGAATTAAATGGCGGGGTCAGTCTGGACGGGGATGATAAGTCTGCCATGCATTTTGAACGGAATGAGAAACAGCCTTTGGAAGCGGATGTGGTAATCGTAGATGAGTTCTCGATGGTGGATATCTATCTGGTAAATGCGCTGTTGCGGGCGATTGTGCCGGGAACCCGGTTGATCATGGTGGGAGATGTCAACCAGTTGCCTTCTGTGGGGCCGGGCAATGTGTTGAAGGATATGATTCAGTCAGAGTTTTGCCCGGTGGTGCGTCTGAATCGGATTTTCCGTCAGGCGGCGGAGAGCCAGATCGTAGTCAATGCCCATCGGATCAATGCCGGAGAAGAGATTGCGTTACAAAATCAGACGCCGGATTTTTTGCATTTGGAGCGGAGGGACAGCCAGTCTGTTATCGATGTAGTGGTACAGTTAATTATGCAAAAACTGCCGCCGCATGTAAATGCTTCCGTATATGATATTCAGGTGCTGACGCCGATGCGTAAAGGGGATCTGGGGGTGGAGCATCTCAATCAGATATTACAGCAATATATGAATCCGCAGGACTCCGGCAAACAGCAGCGGGAATTTCACGGAGTGCTATTTCGCGAACAGGATAAGGTCATGCAGATTCGTAATGATTATCAAATTAAGTGGGTGAAAAAGACCCGGTTTGGAGATGTGTTTGAGGAGGGAACCGGGGTGTTTAATGGGGATATGGGTGTGATACGGGAAATTCTGGTGGTGGATGAAACGGTGGTGGTGGAGTTTGAAGAGGGGAAGTTAGTGGAGTACGATTTTAACCAGATGGATGAGATGGAACTTGCGTATGCTATCACAATTCATAAGTCCCAGGGTAGTGAATATCCGGCGGTGGTACTGCCATTGTTGGGAGGACCGAGAATGTTGATGAACCGTAATTTGTTATATACGGCGGTGACGAGGGCGAAAAAGTGTGTGGTAACTGTGGGGAATCAGCAGGTAATCCAGGGAATGATTCACAATGTCAATGAGCAGAAACGGTATTCCAGTTTGCGCCAGCGCATCAAAGAAATGGAGGAGGAAGATTCTGAAGCATATAGTTAATTCTGTATTACAACTGGTGTATCCGGCACGTTGTCCGTTGTGCGATCGTGTGTTGAAAATGGGACAAAGTCAGACCTGCCCGGAATGCCTGGAACGGTTACAGTACCCACAGGGAAATCTTTGCTGCCGGTGTGGGAAACCCATCGTAGAAACGGAGATGTTTTGCAAAAATTGCGAAGAGAGAGAATATACTTATATCAGTGGCAGAGCGGCTACGATATATAACGGTGTGATGCAGGAATCGGTTGCCAGATTCAAGTACAGCGGCAGACAGGAGTATGGTGCTTTTTATGGGAAATTATTGTGGCGGCGGGAAGGGGACTGGATACGGAAGATCCAGCCGGATCTGTTGGTTCCTGTTCCGTTGCATCCCGCCAGATATCGAAAGCGGGGGTACAATCAGGCACAGATTTTGGCGGAACAGCTTGCCGGGTATGTGGATGTCCCGGTGGCAGACGGATTGTTGGTCCGCAAGAAGAAAACGCAGCCGCAAAAGGATCTTTCCTGGAGAGAGCGTATGCAGAATTTGCAGCACGCGTTTCAAATGGATGTCGGGGTCAGAAGGTTGTATGCTTATGCGAAATGTGCTATAATAATAGATGATATTTATACCACAGGAAGCACGGTTGAGGCATGTTCGCGCGTGTTGGGAGAGGCTGGTTTTGACCGGATTTATTTTTTGAGTTTGTGCATCGGAAAAGACAGTTAGGAACGCATCCGTGCATGATGTTTTCAGTAGTGCAGGGGAGGAACCATGTTCCGCTTGGTGGTGTAGGTTCGTATCCTGTTTAGATTTCAGATATCAGGGGGAGGAAGACGATGGACGTTAGGAATTGCAAAATATGTAAGAACTTATTTAATTATCAGGGTTCGCCAATTTGTCCTGCATGCAACAAAAAGATGGAAGACAAATTTGCAAAAGTCAGGGAATACATTCGTGACAATCCGAATGTACCGATGTCAAAAGTATCGGAGGATACAGAAGTGCCGATACAGCAATTAAAGAAATGGGTTCGTCAGGAGCGGTTGCAATTTTCAAAGGATTCCGGTGTTAAGATCGACTGTGAATCGTGTGGTAAACCGATTTTAACAGGCAGATATTGCAACGAATGTAAATCGCGCATGACAAATTCGTTTACGGGTCTGTATTCAGAACCGGCAGCGCAAAAGGCGAAGAAAAAAGATGCTTCAGCGAAGATGAGGTTTTTGGAATAGAAAAAGACATCCAAGGGAAGGGGGTGGCTTTTTGGAACGGAATATGGTATATGAGATATTTCAGAGAGCTTTTACAGAGGTGACGATGAAGCTGACGGAAATATCGTTACAGGGTGGAAACGGCAACATTCCGGCAGAATGCCAGGTGCGGCTGATGCTTTGCATCACTGGTTTTATTGAGGCTGAAATTGTGTGCGTGTTTGCATCCCGCTTATATCAGGCGATTGTGAAAGCGATGCATGGGGGTACATTGCCTGTGGAGGAGGAATGTATATTATACCTTAAGGAATATGTAAATATTGTCTGTGGCAGAGCAGTTACCATGTTAAATAACAAAATAGGGATGTCATCGCGGTTATCAGTACCGTATGATTGTGAGGAGGCGCCGGAACGCGGCAAAGCGTGGCAGGAGACGATACAGCTTTATTTTGAGACAGCTTATGGGGATATGCAGATAATGGTTGATTATTCGGCGCAGAGATGATCAAAGGAGGGTTTTTCATGAGTAAAGTGAGATTAATGGTGGTGGATGATTCGCCATTTGCTTCCAAACAGATTCAGGATACGGTGGAAGGAAATGGGTATGAGGTGGTTGCTTATGCGAAGAATGGGGAAGAAGCAGTGGAGATGTATGATGAGGTACATCCGGACATTGTGATTATGGATATTATTATGCCGGGGATCGATGGTCTGGAAACAGCCCAGATTTTACGCAAAAAAGATGCCCATGCCAAAATTCTGATGTTGAGTTCCCTGTGTGATGGCGGGACATTAGAAGAAGTCCGGAAGATTGGGCTAAAATATCTGATTCCCAAACCCTGGGAGGATGATGTATTGCTGGCTACATTGGAGCTGGTGCAAAAATAGGAAAGAGGAAGACCTGTCAGTGTGTAGGGTATATGATAGGTCTTTTTTTGATATACAAATGCCGGATTATACTTATTTTTGGTATGCTAAAACTTTGATCTTCAAAACAACTATATCAACGGATATCGCACAATAGGAGATGTGGTTTTGGATAAGACGTCTAGAATTGTGAAAAATGCACAAAAACATTGTTTGAAATTGTTTAAAATAAGGCGAAACAGAGGTTGACGAAAGCCATGATTTTGTCATATACTTTTTGTGGTTTTTATTTAATTTGAGACACAAAGTATATGAAGGTGAAATGGATGGATAATGTGAAATATGTGATTGGCCAGGAATTAGTTGAAGTCTTTGAAAAGATCTTAAAGACAGAAAATGTGTTTATTGTTGATAAATTAGGGCTTGATCTTTCCATGGCGGAGATTCATACCATTGCCGCGATCGGCAGAGACCGGCTGCTAAAAATGAGTGAGATTGCCGGACAACTTCATATTACGATGGGAACCTTGACGGTTATGATTAACAATCTGGTCAAAAAAGGATATGTAGAGCGTTATAAAAGTGAGGAGGACCGCCGAATTGTCAAAGTGGGATTGACGAAAGGTGGTAAACAGATTTATGATATACATGAGCTTTTTCATGAAAATCTGGTGGATGCTTTATTAGGAAATTTTGATGAAAAAGAATTGGAGACGGTTTCTCAGGCATTAAAAAATTTACAGGATTTCATTGTGGACAACAATGATATTAGAAAATAGGAGTTAATGAATGAAAACAACAAAGATAGTTTCGACCGGAGCATGTGTTCCGGAGCAGATTATAACCAATGATGATTTAGCAAAAATTGTAGATACCAGCGATGAGTGGATTGTCCAGAGAACCGGGATCAGACAGCGCAGGATCTCGGGAGGAGAGAATACTTCTGTGCTGGCCATAGGGACAGCACGTATGGTATTGGAGAGGGCGCAGGTGGAGCCAAAGGATGTGGATCTGATCATTGTGGCTTCTGTGACACCGGATTATGGCACTCCATCTCTGGCATGTATGGTACAAAAAGAGATCGGTGCGGAGAATGCGGTGGCATTTGATGTGGTAGCTGCCTGCAGTGGATTTATGTTTGGACTGAGTGTGGCAGATAAATACATTAAGACTGGTCTATATCGCAATGCCATCGTAATTGGGGCGGAAACATTATCCAAGATTATTAATTGGGAAGACCGTGCCACTTGTGTCCTGTTTGGAGATGGTGCAGGCGGTGCCTATGTGGAGGCTTCCGAGGACAGTGGGATTATGCAGGAAGATTTGGGGAGCAAAGGAGAGCTGTGGGAGATCCTGACAGAAGGATATACGTCTCCGGCGAATGCGTTTAATGATGTCAAGCCGGGTGTTGCCCCGGATTATTATGTAAATATGGATGGGCGGTCTGTATTTAAGTTTGCTACGAAAATGGTGGTAAAGAGCGTGAATCGTGTGCTGGAGCAGGCAGGCGTCACACCGGAGGAGATTGCCTTTGTGGTGCCGCATCAGGCAAATGTGCGGATTATTGATGTGGTCGCACACAAATCTGGCATTCCGAGAGAAAAGTTTTATACGAATATGGATCACTATGGCAATACTTCATCTGCCAGTATACCGATGGCTTTAAATGAACTTAATTCCAAAGGACTGATCAAGCGTGGGGACAAGGTTATTCTCACCGGATTTGGCGGAGGGATGACATGGGGAACCATGTTGATTACCTGGTGATGACCAGGATACATATTTTATGATATATTGCTGTGAAGTGCAGCTATATATAAATTCACTATATTCATTTATTTAATAGGAGGAAAAAACTATGGTATTTGAGAAAATCAGAGACATTATTGCAGAGCAGACAGGTAAGGATCCGGAGGAAATCACATTAGAGACCAGCGTAAAAGATGATCTTGATGCAGATTCCTTAGATTTATTCCAGATCATTAATGATATCGAGGATGAGTTTGATGTATCCATCGAGGATCCGGAAGCTATCGTAACTGTAAAAGATGCAGTAGATTTCGTAGAGAGTCATCAGTAAGGTGTCAGAAGAACGCTTTGGGCGTGTCAGTCAAGCCCCATTTAAGGGGCTTTTGACACCTTACTCTGGTGATGAACTAAGATACCAAATGGAGGTTGTAGATGAAAACCGTATTTATGTTTAGTGGCCAGGGAGCACAATATGCTGGCATGGGGAAAGATTTATACGAGAATTATTCGGTGGCGAAGGAAATCTTTGACAGGGCAGATGCCGTGCTGGGATATTCCATCAAAGATATTTGTTTTCAGGATGAGACCAAATTAAGTGAGACTGAGTTTGCGCAGCCTGCGATTTTGACCATGAGTATCGCAGCAATGAAGGTGTTAGAGGAACAGGGAGTACGTGCGGATATGACGGCAGGGTTAAGTCTGGGTGAATATTCCGCATATGTAGCCAGTGGAGCCATGGATTTTGAAGAAGCAGTGGCGCTGGTGCAAAAGAGAGGAAAATTCATGGCAGAAGCGGTACCTTCCGGTGAGGGTGCCATGTATGCCATTATTGGTTTAGATACTGCGTTAGTAGAGGAAGCTTGTTCGGAGGCGGCTGAGGAAATGGGTGCATTAGCAGTTCCGGCAAATTACAATGCACCGGGACAGATTGTGATTGCAGGAAAGGCTGCGGCGGCAGCCAGAGCAGCGGAACTGGCAAAAGAAAAGGGTGCCAAGATGGCAGTGAAGTTAAAAGTCAGCGGTCCGTTCCATACAGAATTGTTGCAGCCGGCAGCGGACCGGTTGGGGCCAGAGTTGCAGAAGATGCATATTTCACCGATGAAAATACCGGTGTATACCAATGTGAATGCACAGGTGGTACCTTCCGAACAGGATATTATTCCGATCCTGACAAAACAGATTTGTTGTCCTGTGCGTTGGGAAACGATCGTGCGCAATATGGCAGAAGCCGGAGCGGATACGTTTATCGAGCTGGGACCTGGTAAGACTTTAAATGGATTTGTAAAGAGGACAATAAAAGGTGTTGTCAATGTGAATGTGGAGGATCGTTCTTCTTTGGAAAAGACATTGACCAAATTAAACGATGCAGTGTAGCACAAACACGTAAGAGCAATAGAGAGAGGATAGGATTATGTTAAAGGATAAAACAGTAGTAGTAACTGGTGCGGCAAAGGGAATCGGTAAGGCAGTTGCTCTGGCATTTGCCAAAGAGGGCTGTAATATTGTATTAAATTACCATAGCAGTGTTTCGGACGAAACGATACAAGAGATTGAGGCATGTGGTGTGAAGTGTTTGCCGGTACAGGGAGATGTCAGTGATTTTGCGTTTGCTGGTTCTCTGGTAAAACAGGTGAAGAAAGAGTTTGGTTCCATTGATGTACTGGTGAATAATGCCGGGATCACCAGGGATATGCTGTTGATGCGTATGTCTGAGGAGCAGTTTGATGCGGTGATTGATACGAATTTAAAAGGAACCTTTAATATGATTCGTCATGCCAGCAGTTTGATGTTAAAACAACGCAGTGGTGCGATCATCAATATGTCCTCTGTAGTGGGTGTGACAGGAAATGCCGGTCAGGCAAATTATGCGGCTTCCAAAGCAGGTGTCATCGGTCTGACAAAAGCAACCGCAAAAGAGCTGGCGGCCAGAGGGGTAACCTGTAATGCCATAGCACCGGGATTTGTGGAGACCGATATGACAGCAGTATTATCCGAAGAATTACAGGCACAGATGTTGGAGGTCATTCCGTTGAAACGCGCAGCAAAACCGGAGGAAATTGCTGACGCAGCAGTATTTTTGGCAGATCAAAGCTATATTACCGGACAGGTGTTGAATGTCGATGGCGGTATGGTAATGTAAGTACAGATAGGTTATTATCTGATGAAACATAGATATGCCGGATCGGCATGTAGAAATGAGGTTAAGGTATGGAAAGAAGAGTAGTAGTGACAGGATTGGGTGCGATCACTCCTTTGGGAAGCACCGTAGAGGATTTTTGGAATGGAATTAAGACAGGAACATGCGGTATTGATCTCATTCAAAAATTTGATACGACAGATTTCAAGGTAAAGATTGGTGCAGAGGTCAAGGGCTTTGACCCCGAACAATATATGACGAAAAAGGATGTAAAGCGCAACGATCCGTTCGCCGTGTATGGTCTGGCGGCAGCAGTACAGGCATTTGAAGACAGCGGAATGGATATGGAACAGGAGGATGCCAGCCGTGTGGGAGTCATTGTAGGTTCCGGCATCGGTGGTCTGCTTACGATGCAGGAGCAGGTGATCCGTATGCATGACCGTGGTCCGAACCGTGTTTCGCCTTTGTTTATTCCGATGACCATCAGTAACATGGCGGCAGGAAACATAGCCATTCGTCTGGGTGCCAAGGGAATATGTGAGAACATTGTGACAGCATGTGCTACCGGTACGAACTGTATCGGCAGTGCGTTTCATAATATTAAACACGGCTATCTGGACGCTTGTATTACCGGTGGTGCAGAAGCATCCATCAGTGAAATCGGTGTGGCAGGTTTTACAAATCTGACGGCTTTGTCGGAGAACGAAGATCCAAAGGATGCCTGCAAGCCATTTGATAAAGAGAGAGATGGTTTCGTCATGGGTGACGGTGCCGGTATTCTGATTCTGGAGGAATTAGAACATGCTAAGGCACGGGGCGCTAAGATCTATGGCGAGGTAGTAGGATACGGTGCGACAGGGGATGCATATCATATGACGGCTCCGGCTCCGGATGGCAGTGGTGCTGCGAAGGCTATGGAGATCGCCATGGAAGAGGCGGGGATTCAGCCAGAGCAGGTGGCATATATTAATGCACATGGCACCAGCACTCACGCCAATGATGCAGGAGAGACAGCAGCGATTAAGTTGGCATTCGGCGAAGCGGCAAAGACGGTAGCCATCAGTTCTACCAAGTCTATGACCGGACACTTATTGGGTGCTGCGGGCGCCATTGAGTCTATCGTATGTATCAAGGCGTTGGAAGAAGGCTTCCTGCCTCCAACCATCAATTATAAGCATCCGGATGAGGAATGTGATTTGGATTATATTCCAAATGAAGGACGCGAAGCAGTGGAAGCAGAATATGCATTATCCAATTCTCTGGGCTTCGGTGGTCATAACGGAGTATTATGTTTCAAAAAATGGAGTGAGTAAACGATCGTACCACAGAGATGGGAAGGATTATTTCGGAAAGGCATGGTAATCGAGATGCAGTATGAACAGGTAAAAGAATTAATTGAGATATTTGAAAAAACAGACTTAAATGATATGGAAGTGCGTCTGGGGGATGCGTTGGTGCGTCTGAATCGTGGGCTGGCACAGACGTCCCAGTCTTCGGAGGTGTGTCAGTCGGTGCCTGTGGTTACACAGGGGTCTGCTGTCACCAATCCAGTTGTGACACAGACAGTAGAACAGGCAGAGGCAGATAGTACCCCGGATGCAGCGAAGGAACCGAAGGAGGGTACAAAGATCGTGAAAGCTCCGATCGTGGGTACATTCTATCAAAGTTCTGCACCGGATCAGCCGCCATATGTCAAGGTGGGAGATACGATTGCAGCCGGAGATGTGGTTTGCATCATTGAAGCTATGAAATTCATGAATGAAGTGACCAGCGAAGTCAGTGGAACCATTACAGAGGTTCTGGTGGAAGACGGTCAGTTTGTAGAGTTTGGGCAGGAATTGTTCCGTGTCAAATAAGGAAAGACAGAAATGGAGTAAACGATGAGTGAAGAGAAAAAAAGTATGGACATTAAGGAAATTATGGATACGATACCACATCGGCAGCCGTTTTTGCTGATTGACCGTGTGGAGGAGATTGTGGAAGGGGAGTCCGTTACCGCCATCAAGAATGTGTCTTACAATGAACCATTTTTCGCGGGGCATTTTCCAAGCGAGCCAGTGATGCCAGGGGTCTTAATCGTAGAGGCGATGGCACAGGCTGGTGCAGTGGCTATCCTTTCCATGGATGCATTTAAAGGCAAAACGGCTTATTTTGGCGGTATCAAAAATGCTAAATTCAAGAAAAAAGTAGTTCCGGGGGATGTGCTTCGTCTGGAAGTAAAGATTGAAAAATTAAAGAAAAATGCCGGAATAGGTCAGGGTGTGGCTTATGTCGGTGATAAAGTCGCAGCACAGGCAGAAATCATCTTTATGATTGGTTAGGAGGAAGGTAATGTTTGATAAGATATTAGTGGCGAACCGTGGTGAGATCGCGGTACGTATCATTCGTGCCTGTCGTGAGATGGGGATACGTACGGTAGCTATCTTTTCTGAGCCGGACAGAGAGGCACTGCATACCCAGCTGGCAGATGAGGCAGTGTGCATCGGTTCTGCGAGAGCAGCGGACAGCTATATTAATATGACGAATATCATTACAGCGGCAGTGCAGACCAAGGCGCAGGCGATTCATCCCGGATTTGGTTTTCTGTCCGAAAACAGTACCTTTGCAGCCATGTGTGAGGAGTGCAATATCAAATTTATCGGTCCGGCACCATCTGTGATCGATGCATTGGGAAACAAGTCCAATGCCAGAGAAATGATGATTCAAGCGGGAGTACCGGTGATCCCCGGCAGCGATGGTGTGGTCAGGGATGTGGCGCAGGCATATGAAGTGGCAGACCGTCTGGGGTATCCGGTGATGGTCAAGGCATCTGCCGGCGGTGGAGGAAAGGGTATCCGCATCGTGCGCGAAAAGGAAGAGCTGGCGCAGGCATTTGAGGCAGCCCAGAGCGAGACCAAAGCAGCGTTCGGTGATGATCAGATGTATATGGAAAAAGTCATTGAACATGCCAGACATATCGAAGTACAGGTGCTGGGAGACCGTTTGGGAAATGTGATTCACTTAGGAGAGCGTGATTGCTCTTTGCAGAGGAAGAACCAAAAAGTTCTGGAAGAAGCTCCTTCTCCGGTTCTATCCGAAGAAGTGCGGCATAAAATGTGTGAGTCGGCAGTATTGGCGGCAAAAGCGGCAGGTTATGAGAGTGCCGGGACGATTGAGTTTTTATATGATAAACAGGGAAACTACTATTTTATGGAAATGAACACCCGTATCCAGGTGGAACATCCAATTTCCGAGATGATTACCGGTGTGGACATTGTCAAAGAACAGATTCGGATTGCAGACGGACAGAAATTATCTTATGAGCAACAGGATATCCGGATTCAGGGGCATGCCATTGAATGTCGTATCAATGCGGAGAATCCGGATCGTGGATTTGCACCTTGCCCGGGACTAATTGATTACCTGATGTTACCGGCAGGCGGACTGGGATTGCGTGTGGATACCGCGGTATATGAGGGCTATGAGATTCCGCCGTTTTATGATTCGATGATCGCCAAGGTGATTGCCCATGGCAGTACCAGAGAAGAGGCTATCGCCAAGATGAATCGGGCGTTATATGAATTTATTATCAATGGCATCGATACCAATATCGAGTTTCAAAGCAGGATCTTGAATCATCCGGAGTACCGGCAGGGTGAATTTGATACCTCATTTATTGAAGATAAAATCTTAAAATAGTCATATTGGTGCGGCCGGGAAGCTTCGGTAAATGTGCCAGGGAAGGGATGGTTTTGTGAATTTATTTAATAAAAAGAGTTATATTTCGTTGAATCAGGTGACGGAGACGAAAAAGGTGGATCGCCGCAGGAAAACCAAAGAGCCATCGATTCCGGATGGTATGTGGATTAAGTGTAATACCTGTAAAAATATTATCTACAAAAAAGAGGTGACCGAGTATAAGCTTTGTCCGAGTTGCGGTGCACATTTTCGCATGAGCCCGGCAGAACGTATCGCGATCACCTGTGATGAAGGCACTTTTCAGGAGTTTGATGCGGATATGTCACCTAAGAATCCCATGGAATATCCAGGGTATGATAATGTCATTGCCAAGGCGCAAAAGAAGGCTGGCATCACAGAGGGTGTGGTAACCGGACGCTGCCAGATCCATGGACAGGATACCGTGATTGCCATTATGGATAGTCATTTCATAATGGGAAGTATGGGATCTGTGGTAGGGGAGAAGGTGACCAGAGCTGTGGAATATGCCACAGAACAAAGACTGCCGATTGTTATTTTTACCACTTCAGGCGGGGCAAGGATGCAGGAGGGCATCATATCCCTGATGCAGATGGCGAAGGTATCCGAGGCAGTGGGGCGTCATGATGATGCAGGTCTGCTATATATCACCGTATTTACGGACCCCACCACCGGAGGCGTGACAGCCAGTTTTGCCATGTTGGGTGATATTATTTTGGCAGAACCCAAAGCCCTCATCGGATTTGCGGGGCAGCGTGTGATCGCCGGAACGATTCACCAGAAATTGCCGGAAGGGTTTCAGCGTGCGGAGTTCCAGCAGGAGCATGGATTTGTAGACCGCATTGTGCATCGGGAACAGCTAAGGGATGAACTGGGAAAGATCCTGCGACTGCATAGTACCGGGAAAGGAGTGCAGTGATATGGGAGAGACAATGAAATCAGTGGCGATTGCCAGAAAGATAGACAGGCCGGATGCCAGACAATTTATCGAGGAATTGTTTGAAGATTTTATGGAATTTCACGGAGACCGTTACTTTGCGGATGATGGTGCCATCGTGGGAGGGATCGCCTCCTTTGCAGGGACTCCGGTTACCGTGATCGGTGTACAAAAAGGACATTCTCTGGAGGAAAATGTAGCCTGTAATTTTGGACAGCCGAATCCGGAAGGATACCGCAAGGCATTGCGTCTCATGAAGCAGGCAGAGAAATTTCATCGTCCGGTGATTACGTTGATTAATACAGCAGGAGCCTACCCGGGACTGGGTGCGGAGGAACGCGGACAGGGAGAAGCGATTGCCAGAAATCTGATGGAGATGTCACGGTTAAAGACACCGATCATCAGTATCTTTATCGGAGAAGGAGGCAGTGGTGGTGCCTTGGCACTGGCAGTGGCAGATACCGTGTGGATGTTAGAACATGGTATGTACTCGGTTTTGTCTCCCGAGGGATTTGCCAGTATCCTTTGGAGAGATTCTTCCCGCGTGGATGAAGCGGCAGACCT
>JAUNIU010000050.1 GCA_030523265.1 Eubacteriales bacterium
CAATAAAATTATCCTGGTGAAAGCGGGTTTTGTCATGCCGCTTAAAATCATGAATATTACTTTCCAGCCAAATGGGTTTTCCTAAGTCAAAAGTATAGCATATCTCATCTAAGGCATCAAAAATCTTTTTGGTACGGTTCTTATCCTCTGCGGTATCACAGATCGTGATATCCTTGATCAAATGATTATCGGCAAAGATTTTTCCCCACATTCTAAACATGCACACCCCTCCAAATCATCTTGTATATCTCCATGGACATCTGTTATCGCGTCATAATCTTATTAATATTCTTGATCAGAACCGAAATCGTACCATCGGCATTGGTAATAAATTCCACCTGATTCATATCCTGATACTGTTCCATCGGAATATTGATCTCAATCCCGGTGTCCGTCTTTAAGTATTGCTTCTCAAACTTTCGGGTGGTCTGTCCGCTCTGTGGCCGCACCTCCGCTTTCTCCATATGATACTTCTCCATCTTGGCATCAAACTCTTCCTTGATGTCCGGGGTATCTCCATAAATCTTCTCGCTGATAGCCTCCACACGAATTGCACCCTGGTTTTCCGCAATCTCCTGTTGAATGATACTCTTCGCCTCCATCTTGCGGACCGGTTCCTCTTCAAAATATTTACGGTTTACCTGATCGACCGCTTTCGTCACGATAGCCAGTTTGGATTTGGAGGACATGGATGCTTTGCACTGCAAAAACAGTTCTGACAGATAATTGACCTTCGCACCATTGACCTCATATTTTTTCTCCACCACCTGTACCGAATAGTCCTGTAAATTAATGATCACTGCCTCTGCTAATTTGGAACCTGCACCTGGCAATGTAGCCTGGTAACGAATGATATGATTCACATTTCCCGCTTCTTCTGCCTGTGTCATATGAACATAACTATCCTTATAATTCATCTTGAGCAGTCCCAGATACTGCACCCCCTGTATCTGAAATGTCACCGTCGCCAGATCCGCAGAAGGGATCGCCACATTGGCATTCATCAGAGCATATAAACGATCGGTTAATTTCTTACTCTCCTCCACCAGATTTTCCTCTGTAAACGCCTTTGCCATCTCGTAAACTTCTGATGGTTCATCCTCTGGAAAATAGCATTTTTTCAGATCATCACCCGCCATCACCTTATATAAATGTGTCCGAAAAAAGTCATTGATATCCGGTGTTAATTCTAATTCCTGTTCGGAAAACACCGGGTACCCCAATTCTCCATCCAAAATATGGACAATCGCCTTCCGAATAATAATCTCATCCTCTGTCATATTTACCCTCATTTCTGTACTATTTTATCATTCCAGCCACATCTTCTCTTGTGACCTCGAATGGCACTGCGGCTAATTTCCGGTCAGAAGCCATGATTTCATCCAGCATTATACGTTTCTCTGTCTCGGTGATCTCAGGTGCGCCGAGACATTCCCGGATAAATCCGGTAAATTGTTCCAGGCTGCCAAACCCAAGCATACGCAGCACCATCGTCACCTCCACATCCATCTTCTCCGCAAACAAATGCAGATAACCCGGCAGGAAATACCCCACCGCCTTGCCATGTGGTATGCCTTTGTGAAAAGTCAAATAATAGCTTAATCCATGCGGCAATGATGTACCTGTATGCGCGATTGCCATTCCGGCAAGGCTGGAAGCCAGCATCATACGATCGTAATCCTCGTCCTCCGGTTCTATCCCCAACAGGATATCCCGGGTCATTCCCCATACTTCCATCCCCTGCACAGCAAACATACGACTATATTCTGTAGCATTTGCATGAAAATAGCTCTCGATCAGATGTCCCAGGGCATCAATCGCGGTATTGGTCAGCACAGACTTAGGCGCTGCCTTTAGATATCCCGGATCCACCAAAGCCAGTTTTGGGAAAATCCGATGACTGATGCTTTGTTTTGTCTGTATATCCTCTCTGGTCAGCACAGCGTACGGGGTCACCTCCGAGCCTGTCCCACAGGTGGTGGGTACCTCCACCACCGGCAATGCCCGCAACGCCATCGGCTGGTATAATACCTCCTGTGAACTGTCCCTGTTTAAGATCATCAGCGCGATGGCCTTCGCCGCATCCATGGGAGAACCACCACCGATCCCAATCACGAAATCTGCTCCCTGGTCCCTGCCAATATCAGCAGCATCCATCACCATGCGAATCGAAGGATTTTCACCGATCCGGTCATAGATGATATACTCCACGGAATGCGTCTCCAATACATCTGTGACATCCCGCAAAGCCCCATTCTGTTTGGAGGAATGTGCACCTGTCACGATCAGTGCCTTTTTCCCATAAGCCACCATCTCATCCCCGTGCTGTTTCACGGCATTTTTCTCCTGATAAACCTTTGTCGGCATATAATAATTCATTGTATCTGTACCTCTTTTCTATTTCCCGGTCCGTAATTGTTCATATAATGGCTTGCGTATTTTTTTGCGTGTCATTTCCACCAGACCTAATTTCGTCATATCCACCACGGTAGTCTGCACCGGATCACGAGATACCGCCCTTTTAAGCGCATCCATGACCTCCTGTTGATCCGCCTCTGCTTTCATGTCAATAAAATCAATCAAGATCATTCCCGACAGATTTCGCAGTCTGAGCTGTCGGGCGGTCTCCTGCGCCGCCTCCAGATTTGTATTGCGGAAGGTCTGCTGTATATCTTTCTTCTTCGATATCGCCTTCCCCGTATTGACATCGATGGAGACCAAAGCCTCGGTGGGCTGGATCACCAGATAGCCGCCATGCTTCAGCCATACCCTGGGCATCAACGCATGTTCTATGGTTTTGGATAGGTTATACACCGCATCTAACTTACCGCGGTCTGGATTCCAGCGTTCTAACAAATCCTGCGCCTGCCACCCATTTTCCAGCATATATTGTTGCATCTCCTGATACAGAAGATCATCATCCGTCCATATTCTGGTCAGGCGATCCTGATAGCTGTCCCGTATCTGGGACAGATAACTGCCAGGCGTCTGCCGCAATATCTGATACCTTGCCTTATGTTTTCCAAACCGGGTAATCTCCTGATACTGCCTGATTAACTCTTCCATCTCCCGACATAATTCTGCTTCTGATACGACAGCGCTGTTAGTACGTGCCACAAATCCATACTCCGGAGTACAATAGGAACTCATCAACTGTTTCAGACGCTCCCGCACCTCTTTTTCCTGTATCTTTTTGGATACACTGACTCCCTGTACGACCGGTTCCTGCGTGCTATCCCCCGCCTCCTTCACCGATGTATTACGTGGATCGCAGGGGGCTTCTCCCACCGCCATCAACACCACATAACGTCCCGCCAGTTCTAATTTCCCCGACAGCGTCGGTGGTTTTGTCCGGACAGCCTCTCTGGTTACCTGTACGATGATTTCATCCCCGATGCAAACCCGTCCGGTCCGATGGGGCACTCCATCGGTATGCAATGGATAACAGGAGGTATTCAGAGATAAATACCCGATCTGTCCCTCTTGAAATTCCACAAATGCGGCATTGATATTTTTCACAATGTTGCGTACCTTGCCAACGTAAATATTGCCCAGGACATTATCTGTATCTGCAAGATCTGCCTGTATCTGGACGATGCTTCCATCCTCGACACGCACAGAAAGGATATGTCCGTCCCGTCTGGTTACCAATAATTCCTCCTGCATAAACGTCTCCTTTCTAATGTCCTGCTTTACGTACATCCATTCCCCTCTGTTGCCTTTCGGGATCACTCCATTCCTTTATCATACTCCGATAATGGTACCAATCGACAGGGTACCTCGGAATGCATTGTGTGAATCTCTCCTTTTTTGCCATCCGCATCTCCATACATCTCCAGCCGGTGAATCTGATAGGACAAGGGATCAAAGGATTCCCCTGCAAAATCTGCCAACGCCTGCAACACCAGTTCCGGTTTAATATTTATGATACTTCCCGCGGTAAGCTGCATATATAATACTGGTGTATATAAAGAAGGGTCCAGACAGCTCTCCTCACCGGGACGCCCGGTTTGTTCCAGAAAGGCATCCCGCCTGTCTGACAAAACATATATATTTTCCTTAATATCCACAAGCTTCTCCGAACGTTTCGTCTTTTTCATGATCTCGATGCTATCCTGCGCCAAAAACGCCTCCACCAACGCAGATAAGGATGGAAATTTCCCACGCTCTGCAAAATGCTCCGGCAGCAGAAAGGAGTCCTTTCCCTGCTTTACTGCCACCACATAATCACAGGCGGCTAACATTGCCATGGATGGCTTTGCATCATCCTTTAATACGGTAAACTCCCGTACACGGATTTCCTCGTTCATCTGGGTGTTCATCCATTCCACCATTTGCTCTGGTGCTTTGCATGTATCCAGAGTCAGATCCATATACTCTGCATCACTGCTCAGACCGATGCCCAGTGGGGAGGCAAATGACATCAACTGATGCGGAGAAAATCCCTGGCTATAGCTGATGGGGATCTCTGCGCGCCGAAATGCCTTCTGAAAATACCGCATGACATCCAGATGACCCACAAACCGCATCGAACCACACTTTGAAAATTTTATTCTAGCTTTCATAACGCTTCCTACTTCCTTTCCTCCGTACATACCCCACACTGAAAACGTGCGGCACCACATCCACTGCATTTTGCCCGGCAATTTGGCGTCACCACTGCTTCTTTGGAGCGATGATATTCCCGCAGAAGGAACGACTTTGTCACACCGATATCAATAAAATCCCATGGGAACCGTTCGTCCTCTGCCCGCTCCCGCCCCAGATAAAATTCCACCGTCAGACCGTGATCTGCCATCGCCTGTTGCCAGATGTCATATTTGAAATATTCACTCCAGGCATCATAGATACACCCCTGCTTATATGCCTGTAAAATCACCGCATTTAATCTGCGGTCTCCTCTGGCAAATACCCCCTCCAGTTCCGACACATCTGCATCGTGGCAGTTATATTTAATGCTCTTGGCATTTAACTGACTCTTCACCTTGTCCAGCAGGAAAAATCGTTTCCGCCTTGCCTCCTCCTTGGTATTCATCGGAGACCACTGGAATGGCGTAAACGGTTTTGGCACGAAAATCGATGTACTGGTGACGATACTAACCTTGCCATGACGCTTCTCCTTGGGAATCTCATAGTATTCTCTGGCGATCTTGTCCGATAATACAGCGATCTGCTCGATATCCTCGTCCTGCTCTCCCGGCAGCCCCAGCATAAAGTATAGCTTGACACGGTTCCACCCGCCGTCAAAGGCATCCTTCGCGCCCTTTAAGATCATCTCTTCGGTGAGACCTTTATTAATCACATTGCGCATTCGCTGTGAACCCGCCTCCGGCGCAAAGGTCAGACTGCTCTTGCGGATGTCCTGTACCTTGGACATAACATCCAGAGAAAAATTATCGATACGCAGCGATGGCAGAGAAATATTGATTCCTTTGGACTTAAACGCATCGATCATCCAATAAATCAATTCTGGCAATTGCTGGTAATCACTGGAGCTCAATGAACTCAGTGTAATCTCGTCATAACCGGTGCTTGCCATCATCTTGGTGGCAAGATCCTTCAAATAGTCCAGATCTCTGGGTCTGATGGGACGGTATAGCATCCCCGCCTGACAAAAACGGCATCCCCTGATACATCCCCGCTGGATCTCCAGCACCGCTCGTTCCTGCGTCACTTTGATATAAGGCACCAGCGGTGCTTCCGGATAAAATGTATCCGATAAATTTGTCTCCACCTCTTTGACTACCGTCTGGGGTGCTTCCGGAATCAGAGGACGGAAATCAGCCAGCGTTCCGTCTTCGTGATAACTGGCTTCATAAAATCCGGGTACATAGATCCCCGGAATCTGGGCGGCTCTTTTGAGAAAGTCCACACGACTTCCTCCAGATTGCTTCCATTCCTTATAGACATCCATCATCTCAAAGTAAACCGTTTCCCCTTCCCCGATGTAAAACATATCAAAAAAATCGGCGATGGGTTCCGGATTGTAGGCACAAGGTCCGCCGCCAATGATAAACGGATCCTCCAATGTACGGTCCCGGGAACACAATGGTATACCGGACAAATCCAGTATCTGCAGGATATTGGTATAACACATCTCATACTGCAACGTGATTCCTACAAAATCAAACGTTTTCACCGGCTCCTGGCTTTCCAGTGCAAACAAAGGAATATGCTGTTCCCGCATGATCCTGTCCAGATCCACCCACGGCGAATAGACCCGCTCACAATAGATATCATCTCTTTGATTAAACATATCATATAAGATCTGTATGCCCAGATGAGACATTCCGATCTCATACACATCCGGGAAACACATACAGAAACGGATATCTACTTTTCTCGGATCTTTTTTCACCATATTTATCTCTCCACCGATATAGCGCGCGGGCTTATCGACGGACAACAGTATATCATCGCTTAATGCGAGTTTACGCATGTACAAAACCTGCCTTTCTATGCATGTGGTATCCGGCTGATCAGTTGGTAGATCTGCGTCGTCACAGCATTCCACCGGGTATCATTTTGTAACCACCACTCCACATATTCTTTATTAAACCCATGATAAGAAAAATCAAAATAAAATGCAATGGCTAATACCAAAAAGAGCATCCCTGCCGTCATCCACCTCAGGAGACAACAGCGACGCTCTATCATTTTTTTCTTTTCCTCCTGCTCCTTTGCCTGCTTTAACTGCATCCTGGCCCTATACTCTGTTCCCATATAGACACCTCTTTTTTAAGCAGTATATGAAGCCTGTCTGTCAATTATGCCTTTCCAGATCTATTCGTTCCAACCCTGATCTGGATATTCGTTACAACGGTCTCTGGTTAGCAGAAGTCCCATCACCGTCTCCGCAGACAGTCCTTCAAATAAGACCTTATTCACCCCTTCTACGATCGGCATGGATACCTGATACTTCTCCGCCAGCTTCTTTGCGGCTTTCGCAGAGTATACTCCCTCTACCACCTGTTTCACCTCATCCATGGCAGCCTGCATGGTATATCCCTGTCCAATCAGATATCCGGCATTGTGGTTGCGGCTATGGGTACTGGTACAGGTGACGATCAGATCCCCGATACCAGATAATCCGGCAAAGGTTTCCTCCTTGGCTCCCATGGCTTTTCCCAATCTTGTGATCTCCGTGATCCCACGGGTAATCAATGCCGCTTTGGTATTGTCTCCACAACCCAATCCATCACAGACACCTGCCGCCAATGCAATGACATTTTTGATGGAACCACCCAATTCGATTCCCAGCACATCTGGACTGGTATAGACACGAAATCGGTCATTCATAAAGGTCTCCTGCAAAAACAGCGCAAATTCTTTGTTGCCGGCACCTACCACCACAGTAGTAGGTACGCCCATTGACACCTCCTCCGCATGACTGGGACCGGATAATACGGCCACATCTGCCTGCGGTATTTCCTCCCGGATAATATCACATAACGTCATAAGGGTATCTTCTTCAATTCCCTTTGCCACATTCACAATGCGCTTTCCCGGTGAAATCAACGCGGATACTTCCTGTGCCGTAGCACGAACATAAGGCGAAGCCACGGAGAATACAATCAGATCTTTCCCTCCCTGTACTGCCTGCTTAAGATCGCCTGTCACCGTGATGGAAGACGGCAGCTTCACGCCGGGCAGGCGATGTATATGCTCCCGGTTCTCCGACAACAACTTCACTTCTTCTTCTACTTTAGACCATAAGGTAACCTTGTGGCCATTTTTTGCCAACAGAATTGCCAGCGCAGTCCCCCAACTGCCAGCACCCAAGAAACTTATCTCACTCACACTATCCCTCCATCCTTTTTCGCACCCAGTTTGTTTTCTGTACCATGGATCAACCGGACAATATTCTGCCGATGCTGTACATACGCCAACGCGGTAAAAGCCAGACTGACCACCAGCATATGTACAAACAGAGGATTATCACGGTGAAACACAATGGTATTGGCCGGAATATACCATGCCACAAACAGAGAACCCAAAGATACATATCTGGTCAATGCAACCACTGCCACAAAAATCACAATGCCGATGGGAATCATAATGGGATGTGCTGCAGACATCACCACTGCTGCAGTCACCGCAATCCCTTTACCGCCCCTAAATCCTAAATAAAATGGGAAATTATGTCCCAATACCACACCCAAACCACAGTACAAACACAGAAGATATTCCGCATTACCATCCATGAGACAGCGTATCACCACGATGGGCACAATCGCTTTGAGCAGATCTCCCACAAAGGTAATCAATGCCGGTAATTTCCCCAGCGTACGCAGTACATTGGTGGTTCCGGCATTACCACTTCCGGTATCTCTGATATCGATATGGTATATCTTGCCGACAAAATATCCACTGGAAATACAACCGCAAAAATATCCGACCACTAAACAAATTATATTTGGTATCATAATTTGATCCTTCCTTTCTCTTCCCTTATTTTTCTTTCCGTTCCCTTATCAGAAAGCGTAAAGGAGTTCCACCAAACCCAAAGGATTCCCGAATCTTATTCTCCAGATATCTGGTATAGGAAAAATGCATTAACCGCTTGTCATTGACAAACACCACAAACGTAGGCGGCTTCACACTGACCTGTGTCATATAATAGATCTTTAAGCGTCGCCCTTTATCCGATGGCGGCTGCTGCATCGCCACTGCCTCCATCAAAATTTCATTTAAGACACCGGTAGCGATCCGCAGTGAATGGTTCTGTATCACCGTTTCCAAGGAATCGAATAATTTCGGCAGACGCTGTCCGGTCTTCGCCGAGATAAACAGGATCTCGGCATATGGCATAAAGGATAACACGTTTCGGATCTTATTGGTAAATTCTTTGACCGAGTGGTTGTCCTTCTCGATGGCATCCCATTTGTTCACTGCGATAATCATACCACGCCCACGGTCATGGGCGATCCCGGCGATCTTCGCATCCTGCTCTGTGACACCCTCCGTCGCATCAATCATCAACACCACCACATCAGCCCGTTCTACGGCTGATACCGTGCGCAGGATACTATACCGCTCAATCTCCTCTTTGATCTTGTTTTTTCGTCTCAGTCCGGCTGTATCAATAAAAACATACTCCTTGCCTTCCCATATGACCTCGGTATCGATGGCATCCCGGGTGGTACCTGCTATATCAGACACAATGACACGGTTTTCTCCCAATAATTTATTGATCAGCGAAGATTTTCCCACATTGGGTTTCCCCACAATGGCAACACGCGGACGCTCATCCTCTTCCTCCTCTATCTCCTTTGGAAACAATGCAGTTACTTCATCTAACATATCTCCAAATCCCATCTTATTGATGGAAGACACCGGATAGGGATCGCCGATCCCCAGATTATAAAATTCATAAACATCCGGCAATAATTTTTCATAATTATCCACCTTGTTTACCACTAGTACGATATTCTTTTTGGCTTTTCGGAGCATATCTGCCACCTTAAAATCAGCATCCAGTACACCCTGCTGTACATCCACCACAAACATAACGACATCCGCCATCTCGATGGCCATCTCCGCCTGTTCCCGCATATTCCGCAGCATTTGGTTGGATGTCTCCGGTTCGATGCCACCGGTATCCATCAGGGTAAAACTATGATTTAGCCAGGATACATCCGCATAAATACGGTCACGGGTAACTCCCGGCGTATCCTTTACGATGGCAATGCGCTCTCCGGCGATCATATTAAATAACGTGGACTTGCCCACATTTGGCCGTCCCACAATTGCCACGATTGGTTTACTCATGTTATCCTCACTTTCTCTTGGTACACTAATTCTCCGTCACATTTCCCGCCAGATATTCCTTCACCTTATTATCCAGCAAATCCTCTGTCAGAATATCTTTGGCATTGGAACCATAATAAGACTGAAACAGTTCATCTGCCGCCTTTTCATCCTCCAGATTGTTATTGGTCATGACGGTTTTCAGATCTTCCTGGTATTCTTCATCAGAAACTGTAAGATTCTGTTTTTCCGCAATCGCTTCCCATACTAACATTTCGCCGGTGGTCTGCTTGGCAGATTCCTCCATCTGGGAATCAAAATCCTCCTGCGTCATATTCTGCGCCTCCAGATAATCCTCCATGGAGGTTCCCTGCTGCGTCAGATAATACGTAATGGATTGTTTCATACGATTCTGAACCGTTTCCAGTTTCTGCTCCGGATATTCATTGATCTTCGATGCCTGATATACCTGACTCCATGCCTGTTCCTGAATGGCAGTCTCCCGCAAAGATGCTTTGTATGCATCTACCGTATCATATCCGGTAACATTTTCCTTTACAAAAGCATCCGTAAGCTCCGGCAGATGCTCCTTTCCCTGCTTGGAATTGATGGTAACGGTAAACACTGCCGGCTTTCCGGCAAGATCTGCATTGGCACTGTACACTTCCGGAAATGTCACATCAATGTCATAGGTACCACCGATCTTTTTGCCGATTAACGCTTCCTCAAATCCATCAATAAACTGGTTCGAGCCGATGGTCAGATCATATCCATCCGGATATTCCTCTGCTGTATACGAACCACCCTCAAATTCCTTGCCGTCCACTTTGCCAACATAGTGAATGTTGACGGTATCGCCATCTGCCACTTTACCCTTGGTCACCTTATCATAAGTCGCTTTTGTCTGTAACAATTCATCAATCTGTACCTGTACCTGGGAATCAATCTCACTGGTTTCCAATGTGATCTTCTGGTAGTCTCCTAACGTAACACATTTATCGTAGTCGATCTTTTCAGCCTTCTTTTCTTTTTTGGCTGATTTAGAACCACATCCTCCCAGCAATGCTGCTGATAAAGTAAGACACATTACCATGGCTACCCATCTTTTCTTATTCTTCAAAATCATATTCCTCCCGTTTTCTGCCTTTTCCCACATAAACAAAAACCTAAGGCAATTTTTTAACATACAACATTCTTCTTTATACCACAAAATGACCCAAAAAGAAAGTCTATTGACGTAAAAAATGAAACGCGATATATTTATTTAGGAAAGTGTTTTGTGTTGCGACACAATTATTACAGAGAAACGGAGGCACCAAAAGAAATGGCTAGTAGAAATTTTCAGGATTCCATGCCCTTGGCACCACTGAAAATCGTTGCGATGGGAAATTGCAAAGAGATCGGTGAGAAAGTAAATGATATTATTTGTTCCAGACGGAAAGAAGCATTGCATACTTCTAATAAACCGGATTTTATGACCGCAGATTATGATATAGATAATTATTTGGTTGATTTTGATGTTCCCCGCTTTGGAACGGGTGAGGGACGTGCCATCATCAATGAATCCATACGTGGATGCGACCTGTTTATCATCTCAGATACCGTAAATTATCATGAATCCTATGATATGCGGGGAAAATGTACCCAGATGTCCCCGGACGATCATTTTATGGATCTGAAACGAATCATTATGGCATGCAGCGGCCAGCCACGCCGTATCACTGTGATCATGCCATATCTGTATGAAGGCAGACAACATCTGCGCCTGATCAATGAATCATTAGACTGTGCACAGGCGATGCAGGAGCTGGTGGCGATGGGGGTTGAAACCATTATCACCTTTGATGCACATGATAACCGTGTGCAAAATGCGATACCAAATCATGGTTTTGATAATTTCTTTACCTCCTACCAATTTATCTCAGAGATACTCCATACCCATCCTTCCTTACAGGTGGACGGCGATCATTTGATGATGGTCAGTCCAGACGAAGGCGGTATGCGTCGTGCCGTATATTATGCCAATCTGTTAGGCGTTGACATGGGTATGTTCTATAAACGCCGGGATTATTCCGTCATGATCGAAGGGGAGCATCCTGTCGTATCCATGGAATTTTTAGGAAACGATGTCCGCGGAAAAGATGTCATTATCGTGGACGATATGATTGCTTCCGGTAAGACGGTGCTGGAAGTGGCGACAGAATTAAAGAAACGGGACGCTGCGAGCGTAATCATCTGTGTCACTTTCGGTCTGTTCTCCGATGGCATAAAGCGTTTGGACGATGCCTATCAACAGGGAATCTTTGATTCCATATATACCACCAATCTCTGCTACTGTCCGAAGGAATTATTTTCCAAACCTTATTATCATAATGTGGATCTCAGCCGCTATATCGCATTGATAGTGGATACCTTAAATCACGATACCTCCGTCAATGAGATACTGGATGCTACCAGTCGGATTCAGGAGTTGTTAGACCAGCACGCTTCCAGATAAAACCATTTAAGTTGCCCCGTTTGCCCTTTGTGGCACGATGGGAAAATAACAGATTTGCATGACAGCAGGTACATATTCCGGAAACCTGTATATTTTCCGGAAGGATACCTGCTTTTTTCATGGTATGATAGCAGGCGGCCCAAAGATCTAATTGATATTTGCCTTTTGCCGCTCCCTTCTCCACGATATCCGCCAGTTCCACTTCGCTATAGACGGCTTCAAACTGCCGGATCACGTCTTCGCTGACCTCGTAGCAGTTCTGGCAAATGGATGGACCGATCAAGACGATGATATCCTCTGGCTGACACCCAAACTGCCTCTGCATCTGTTTGATGGTGTGCAGGCCGATCTGCCCCACCGTTCCCCGCCATCCGGAATGGGAGGAGGCAATGATTTTCCGGACCGGATCTGCGAAAAATAAAGGCACACAGTCAGCAAAAGAGGTCGCCAAAACGACATCTGTCTGATCCGTATAGAGTCCATCCACTCCCACCAGCTTTTTCTGTATCTCCGCACCAGCACAGAGGTGAACTGTCACGTATTCTACAGTTGTCTCATGAATTTGGTCAGAGAATACCAGTCTATCCGGTTTTACCCCCAATCCTTTACAGAGACGCCGATAATTTTCTCTCACGGTTTCCGGGGCATCTCCCTGATTCCATCCCAGATTCATTTCAGCCAGATATCCCTGACTGATTCCACCTAACCGGGTAGAAAACGCCATTCCCATCCAATCCTGCTGTCCGTCAAAACATGCAAAGGTAAGCAGGGGAATCCCCTGCTGTACCACCAGTGATACTCCATGATATTTGGTCTCCCGCTCATACAGTTTCCCCGTCTCTGTCCGCCGGAGCGTATATCCCTGCTTTTGTAACAATTCCTCTGTCCACACCATGTTTTCTCCCCTTCTATGCCTTCTGATACTTGACTTTACCACTATGAAAAACCGGTTTATTCCTGATGTCCTCCGGATAATTCGTCTGGTTCTTTACTCCTGATATTCAAATGCATTCTCCATGTGACGAATGCTCTGATCGCCGTATATAGCGATCACATCAAACCGACAAGGTCTATCCATCCCCACTCCCTGTCTGGCACAATAATACAATGCACTGCGACAAATCCTTCTCTGTTTTTGCCACCCCACCGCCTCCAGAGGATCTCCATAATCCTGATGGCTTCTGTATTTCACTTCCACAAAGACCAGCATCTCCTCTTTCCTGGCAATAATATCAATCTCTCCATACCGGTTGCGATAATTTCTCTCTAAAATGAGATAGCCCTGTTCTTCCAACAGGGCAACTGCTTTTTCCTCATATTTTGTACCGATCTCCCGACGATTCTGTCCCATGAAAAGACTCCTATCCCTTTTGATGCGTATCCCAGCGCTCTTTGATCTTATCCATGGAATCCACAAAGATCAACACCTCCGCCACCACCTGATACAATTCCGGCGGGATGTATTCTCCGATCTCGATATCCTCCAGACTCTTCGCCAGTTTCTCATCCTGATGCACCGGCACCGCATGTTCCTGCGCTGTCTCTATAATTTTCTCAGCAACATACCCCTGTCCGCTTGCCACCACTTTAGGCGCCTGATCGGTCACAGGTTCATACTCCAATGCTACCGCTGTTTTTTTACGGTTCTTTCCTACAATATCTCGACCATAGATTTTACCTTTTGCATCTGCCATACGCTTTCCCTTCCTGTATCGATTCACAAGTAATCTCAGATAAAGTTTTTGATAAATGTCCGCCGATGTATCGGACAGGGACCATACTGACGAATCGCCTCGATATGCGACTGTGATCCATACCCCTTATGACTGGCAAATCCATATTCCGGATATAAGGCATCCATCTGCTCCATCATACGATCTCTGGTTACCTTTGCCATAATACTGGCGGCAGCGATGGATACACTCTTGGCATCCCCTTTGATAATTCCCACCTGTTTCTGCACGACTCCCGGAATGTTCACGGCATCCACTAACAAAAGATCCGGTGTCACAGCCAGTTGTTCCACGGCCTGTTGCATCGCTTCATACGTTGCCTGCAGGATATTAATCTCATCGATCCGCTCCTGGGATACAATTCCCACAGCCCATGCAACTGCTTTTTGCTGTATCTCATCATATAGCTGATCCCGTTTTTTCTCGGACAGTTTTTTGGAATCATTCAGATATAGAATCTCACAATCTCTGGGAAGTATCACAGCTCCGGCAACCACCGGACCAGCCAAAGGCCCTCTGCCTGCTTCGTCAATCCCACAGATCGCCTGATACTTTTTATATTTTTCTTCAAATTCCCGCATTTTCTGTAAACGCAGCCGCTCCTGCTGCAGTTTTTCTGCTTGTCTCTCTGCCTTTTGGATCAGATTTTGGACACCCTTTCGCGGATCGTCTGCATACGACGCCAAGACCTGTGCCTGCGCCTCTCCCGCCATCTCAATCTCCCGCTTAATCTCTGCAATCGGCTTAGCCATAGTAATCTCCATTCCGAGAACGTATTTTGTTCGAGGAACCGCAAGAGAAATCTGCGAATACAAGTTTCTCTTGTCGGATAAAGGGTTATTTGTGACGTTCTCGGCACAAATAACCCTGTGAAACATTGGCATATCAATGCAATTTTTCACAGT
>JAUNIU010000051.1 GCA_030523265.1 Eubacteriales bacterium
GTTTTCCGTGAGAATTGCATCTGTTTTTCATCTGCTTATCCCCACGGATGAAATGATAAAAAATCACACACAGTATAGCAGATAATAAGGAGCCGGCTGGTGCTGCGGCCCCCATGGGATACAGTGTATCCGGATACCAGATCGAAGCCAGATATGCACCTGGGATACGGATCAGTACAATGGAGATAATATTATGGACAAAAGACAGCATGGACCGCTGGTAAGCACAAAAATATCCACTGAAACAAAAATGTATCCCGGCGATCATGCAATCCACAATATAAGAACGCAAATACTGCCCTCCTAGTGAGATCACAGCGGGCTCCTGTCTGGCAAACAAACGCAGAATGTTTTCTGCCTGAAACTGACAGATTACAGTAAACACGCACCCCACACTTACGGATAACAGGATCGCATAATATAATGTTTTGCAACTCCGATGGTGTTTCCCTGCTCCGGCATTTTGCGCTGCCAAGGCAGACACAGAGGAAAGCATGGCCGAAGGCACCAAAAAGAAAAACCCGATTAATTTTTCTACGATCCCCACGGCTGCCGCCACATCAAGACTTCGCCGATTTGCAATCACCGTGATCACCAAAAAAGAGACCTGGATCAAACCATCCTGCACGGCAATCGGTACACCGATCTTAAAAAGACGCCGGATGAACCACAAATCTAAGTGATAATCTTGTGGCGACAGCGTGTATCCCATCTCCTGTTTGCGCAGCGAAAAAAATGCGATCACCACACTGATTCCCTGTGAAAACACGGTGGCAATGGCAGCCCCCACAGCTCCCAGACCATAGCCGCCGATCAATATGTAATCCAATATCACATTAATGACACCTGCGATCCCGATAAAGTACATGGGACGCCTGCTATCCCCCAACCCCCGGAAAATACTGCTGATTACATTGTATGCTGTGATAAAGGGAACGCCGATAAAGCATACGGTCAAATATGCCTTTGCCTCATTCCATGCCTTATCCGGTGTGGATAACAGATGCAAAATTCCGTCTAATGTCAACAGTAACACCGCCATAAACACAATGGAAATGATCAGGAAAAGTGTAACCGTATTTCCAATTCCCTTGGCTGTTTCCCTGTGATTTTTAGCACCTACTGCACGACTGATCAAAACCGTGGATCCCATGGCTAATCCTATGATCACCACGGTCAGCATATGCGTTACCTGGCTTCCCACAGATACTGCGGTAATTGTGCCGGAACCATTAAATCTTCCCGTGATCAATAAATCCGCAAGACCATAAAAAGTCTGCAAAAAACAGGAAAGTAAATAAGGCAATGAAAACCGTAATAAATTATGAAATACACTTCCCTGGGTTAAATCTTGTTTCATCTTCTGATTCCATCTCTATCTTGATATTATTATAATCAAAATCTTTTATTTGATTTTTCTTTTTATGATCTTACTATACTTACTGTATTGTTTCTGTCCGTAAGCATCCAAAGTGTAGGCACGCACTTTGATATAATATGTCTTTTTATGCTTTAATCCAGATAATACGACAGAAGTTTTTCGCATCGTTTTTATTTTCTGCTTTTTGGTAAATTTTTTATTCCATGCGTAAATCACCTGATATCCGGTGGCACCCTTTATTTTACGGAATTTTACCGTTGCTTTCGCTGTCTTTTTCTTTTGTTTGACTTTGACACCAGTTACTTTTTGGGACTTTATGGAATTTGTCTTTACCACAACTGCAGGGGTACCCGTAGGAGCCGGCTTCACAACAGGATTGCCGGCTCCATCTGTAGTTCCTGATGTATCTGGCGATTTCGTTGTATCGGGTGTACTGCTGTTCTTCGGTGATTCTGTCGTACCGGGAACATTCGTGGTCTCTGGTGTATTCGTCGCATCGGGTATATTTGTGCTCTCTGGTGGTGCTGTCGCATCGGGAGCTTTGGTGGCATCTGTACCGCTGCCTGTATCGGTCACCGTAACCTGTATCTGCGTCTCCAGACCAAAAGCGGTAAGGGTTACTGTGGTGGTCCCGGCAGCTTTTGCCACCAGCATACCATCCTGTACCGAGACAATCTGATCATCTGCTACAGTGGCTTCACAGATATCTTCTAACGGACAGGTCGCAGAAGAATAGGACCAATATCCTGTAATGGAAGCCCGCAGTTTCCACTGCGACAGGGAAACCGTATCCCCTTTGGCGAGTTGATGACTGGTTCCATCTGTCTGAATCGCTGTGATATTGGAGGAAAGAATATTGACTTCCTCCACCGCAGTGCTATCATTGACAACCGTTTGGGATGCCCCGGAACTCTGGCTGCTAAAATTCTGAACCCAGTAGTCGATTCCGTTATATTTCACATGTGCGATCCCTATGGATTTGAAATTACGGTTCAACATATTTCGGCGATGTCCCTGTCCGGCATAATCCTCATCGGTTTCCAGCCATCCCTGAAATACTGCATCTGCCGAAGAATATCCCGCAGCAATATTCTCCCCTTTGTACCCATTTGCAAAACTGTCAGTAAATGCCGTAAAGCAGGATTGCCCATCCGGTCTGGTATGAGAATACGATACTGCGATCTCGATTGCCCGCCTCATGGCGATCTCCTCTAATGCATAATCGTAATTTAACCCCTCTAAATCTGTGTAAGTTTCCTTTTGATTATTTGCATCCCATGCCCATGCATCCTCTCCCTGACGAAATGCATTGATCTGGTTCAGCATATCCCTGCATACGGTCTGTCCGTGGGTCACCTGAATATGAGCCGTGACCACAGAAGTATCCGCAGATACCCTCGGTACCTTAGCGGTATTAATTCCGAAAATTCCGACAAATGTTATCACAGATGCCATGCCAATCGCATACATTTTTTGTCTCGTATGTTTCATAATCTCCTCATTTCTGCAGGGCGGACCTGATTCGCCCTGACTATATGTTGCGTTATAGTTGGTATGTGTCTGTATCGGGACACATACCAACCATTCTCTGTGGAAAATTCAAAAACAGCCTGATTTCCCTAAGTTATCCCTGGAAGCTTTTGGATGCAATCCGGTCTACCAACTGATTGACCCCTTGATTGTTCTCCATCAGTTCTTTTTCTTCCTTTGCCAGTTTGTTTTCTGTAATAGCCCGTTCCTTGGCTTCCTTTGTTTTTTCCTGAAACGTCTCGCGATCCTCTTCGTCTAACAGATTCATAAAATCCATATCTCCCTGATATTTTTGTTTCATCGATAACTACCTCCTATGGGAAATAGTATATGAAATTTTTACAAATTCATCTTGGATGGAAATCGCCAATTAATACCAAAAAAGGACTATGCAATCTTTTTTAGTATAACATAGTCCTCATTTTTTTACTATATTTTCTGTTTTTTGTTTGAAATCCTCTGTTTTAAGGCTTTTAAGCCTTTAATACCCCTACTGTCTTTAATTTGCGGACAGGTGTAACCAGATCCTGTTGATTGTCCATGACCTCCTCGATATCCAGGTACACTATCATTTTCTTCCCTGCAAACTGGAGTATTCTGTGAAAAACGATTATTTTCGTCTATTCGTAATTATACCTTCCCCTTGTTGTCTCTAAAATGCACCATCATTTCTGCAGTCAGGCTAAGTCCCTCCCGGTCCTCCGGCACATGACGGTAATCAACCCATTCCGCCAGAGAAAGCTCCTCCTGATCCAACGTGATCTGCTCATCCCCCTCCTGGAGATCACAGTAGTACCCCAGAAGCAGGTTGCTGTCAAATCCCCATGGCTGACTGCCATAGTACCGGATATTATGTACTTGCAGCCCTACTTCCTCCATTACCTCCCGTCTGACGGTTTGCTCCGGTGTCTCTCCAATCTCGGTAAATCCTGCAATCAATGCATAGCGTTTATATTCTCTGCCCGCATATTTTGTCATTAAGATCTTTTTCCCATGAGTGACACCTACGATGACCGCTGGCGCAATTTGGGGAAACACCTGATTGCCACAGGAAGGACAAGCCAGCATACGCATCCCGGTATCATGCTGCAGTCTTGCACCACACCTGCCGCAAAACTGATGATCCCGGTACCATACGTAGAGATGCCAGGCTGTGGATACTGCCATCACATGTTCCTTCGGTTGCATGGAGCGTACCGCAAAGAGATTATAATATCCGCCATCCGGCAGTTCGATCTCGTTAAGGTTTGATAAAAAGTATTTCTGTTCATCAACGGAAAATAGATATATCATTTGGGGAATGGCAATATTTTTCTTCTTACATAAGTTCTGAATCTCTTCATATGTCAAAAAATCTATCGTCTCTGCGGCATTATGTAAGTAAACCTGTCGTTCCCGGAATGCCAATACATAGCTATGCTGATCTGGCTTCTTTGCCTCATATTCATTGTGAAATTTATGTGGTGCAATATCCTGTATCATCTCTGCATGCCTCCTGATTTTCTCAAATTATGTCTCGGTCAAAACATCTGTGTCACTTGACACACATCAGAAATATCATCGCTTAAAAATCCCCGGTTGCTGAATCGGAATATGGCATTTCTCTGCCCAGGATAAAAATGTAGCATAATTTACATAGTCACCAGATATTCGGAAAAGTTTTTTCTTCCCTGCGTAGACCGTAGCAACCTTTATGGAGCTGACACGAATCATACTGATTTCACTATAATGATACGTTTTGTTTCTATAGGAAATCTGGCTTCTCACCACGTGGAGGGATGGCAACAACCACAAAATCATACACAGGAGCAGAAAAAGTATACCAACACCCACCAAAACAAAAAAAACAACCCGGTGGAACATACTAAACTCCGGTATTCGATGATACTGTATGATTTCCAGAAAATCGGTTGCAAAAATTCTTAAAAACATAATAATCAGAAAAAGAAATGTAAAACCTAAAATCTGAAAGTTTCTTTTATCAATCCGAATCACAAAATCAATATCGTATAGTTCAGATTCCTCCACCTGTACCTTTTCCCGTTGTCGCGTTTCCTGTACATCCATGACCTCTGCCGTTATTTTTTCTGTGAGTCTTTTCAGCATATCCCGATAATACCTCCCCGCCATCTTCTCCCTATGTTTCTCATCATATCCCGGTACACACCAGCTCTATTCGTTCGCGCTGCGCCTCAAAGGACAATCGGACAAATGTACTTTATCCGCCAGAAAAGCTAATCCATGATCGTTTAGATAATCCTGCAAAATTGCTTTTGATTGTGTAGACTCCGGACCTATGATAATCTCTGATATCAGGTCCTGCAGATCACAATTTGCCCGATCACACATTTTCCGAAGATCCAGAGGGTAATATTTTTTGATTCGTTCCATCGTAATATGATAGCATGGCTTGACATCGAAATACTCTTTGGAAAAAGGAGATACCACCAGACGTACTTCCCGTTCACTGGAAAAAGAAGGATGTTTAAAGGCAGCAGAACAAATCCAAGCGGTGTTAATGGCTTCCCTGGCAAGGGAATTGTCTGACAATTTTCCGGAGGTTTGTCTGGCAATCGTATAAAAGATTTCCACCAGTTCGTGCGACCGCATATCATCCTGATAAAAAACCGTTTGCAGGGAAACCACTCCTCGAACCATTTTTTGCAGCAAATCTCCCCGGAAGCCGATACATACACCCCGCCCCTTATTGCCATACCGCTCCCACTGTGCAGCGTCATCCCGGTATAGCGAAAAACAGGCAGCATATGCCGAATAATAAAATTCTTTCTGCAATTCTGTTTCAAAAAAATCCTGTACTGCAACCGCAGTTTCTCTGTGTCCCTCCTGCTGTAACCGGGAGATAACCGCCTCACAGAGTCCGGTCATAAACAGTCTCATTTCTGCAGCATCATTCATATTCAGAATATTATTGACCCGAAGCTGTGCCTCCCGTAAAATCCCATCGAATGCCTGATAATCGGTATAATGATATAGAATATCATCCGTATATTGTCTTGCCATGGAAATCCCTCATTCTTTATAGATTGGTTCAAATTCCTCTGCACCGTATCCACATAACGGACAGATATAACCTTCCGGTAATTCCTTTCCTTCGTATACATATTTACAAACCTTGCAGCGCCAGCCAATGATTTCCCGGTCCTTTTCCGGTTGTTGCGGCTTAGGTTTCACATGTTCCTGATAATAGGAATAGGTTAGCGGCGTTCCTTCCCCTAATTTTCTGGCATCCACAGCCTCTCCGATAAAGACAGTATGGCTGCCGAGATCCGTCACATCCACCACCTTACAGCTGATCACAGAACATACATGTTCTGTCACAAGGGGAATCCCATTGATCCCCAGAGGATCATGACGATCTTCGAATTTATCCACTTCCCTGCCGGATTGCATCCCAAAGTGCTGAATAAAAGACAGAGGACATGTCTGATCTAAGATCGAGACCGTGAAAACTTTACTGCGCTTAATCAGCTCACAGGTATAGTTGGCATTCATGACAGATATCGCAAACCTGGCAGGATTATTTGCCACTTGTATACAAGTATCCGTAATGCAGCCGTTTACAATCGTATCCGCTTTCGTAGATAATAGAAATACACCGTAGGTTAAATCAAAAAAAGCCTTTTGCTCCATATAAATACCTCTCAAATAATTATGATAGAAACATCGTCAGATGCTTCTATCATAATATTTCCATTCCTTTTAAGAGATATACATTTCCTCTATTTGACTTTCGGTAAGGAAGCAAAGCCCGGCTCAAGATCTTCATCTGTTGGAATATAATCCTGCATGGTGCCATCGTGGAAGCTCTCATACGCATACATATCAAAATAACCAGTTCCGGTTAATCCAAACACAATGGTCTTTTCCTCACCAGTCTCTTTGCACTTTAATGCCTCGTCGATCGCCACCTTGATCGCATGGCTGCTTTCCGGTGCCGGAAGAATCCCTTCCACTCTCGCAAACTGCTCTGCCGCAGTAAAGACAGCCGTTTGTTCAACGGAACGTGCTTCCATATAACCATCCGCATAAAGCTGGGATAATACGGAACTCATACCATGATAACGCAGTCCGCCGGCATGGTTGGCAGACGGAATAAATCCACTGCCCAGAGTATACATCTTGGCCAATGGGCAAACCATTCCGGTATCACAGAAATCATAGGCATATTTACCGCGGGTCAGACTAGGACAGGATGCCGGTTCCACTGCGATCACCTGATATTGCTTTTCTCCGCGAAGCATATCACCAATAAACGGAGAAACCAAACCTCCCAGATTGGAACCACCGCCAGCGCAGCCAATGATAATATCCGGTGTGATATCATATTTATCCAAAGCAGTTTTCGTCTCCAAACCGATCACAGTCTGGTGTAATAATACCTGTGAGAGTACACTTCCCAAAACATAGCGGTATCCCTCGGAATGCGTTGCCACTTCCACAGCCTCAGAGATGGCACAACCAAGGCTGCCGGATGTCCCCGGATGTTTCTCTAAAATCTGTCTGCCCACCTGGGTATCCATGGAAGGAGAAGGGGTCACGCTGGCTCCATATGTACGCATCACCTCACGGCGAAATGGCTTTTGCTCATAAGAACACTTCACCATATAAACCTTACAATCCAGATCAAAATAAGAACAAGCCATGGAAAGTGCTGTTCCCCACTGTCCGGCACCAGTCTCTGTAGTGACTCCCTTTAATCCCTGCTTCTTGGCATAATATGCCTGCGCAATGGCAGAATTTAACTTATGGCTTCCACTGGTGTTATTTCCCTCGAATTTATAATAGATCTTGGCCGGAGTATCCAGTTTCTTCTCCAGACAATAAGCACGAACCAATGGGGATGGGCGATACATCTTATAAAATCCCAGAATTTCCTCCGGAATATCAAAAAATGGTGTGGTATCATCCAACTCCTGCTTCGCCAATTCAGTACAAAATACCTGCTCTAACTCCGGCAGGGTCATAGGCTGATTGGTATCCGGATTTAATAATGGTGCAGGTTTATTTTTCATATCTGCCCGCACATTATACCATTGCTTTGGCATCTCATTTTCTTCCAGATAAATCTTGTATGGTATCTCTCTACTCATAAGAATCTCCTCTCTTATCTTTGTTATTATAATATTAGTTTGTGTGTCATAAAAACGCGCTGCGCTAATACAGACCCTAAATATAGATTTTACATGATGTATCCTCCATCGTCAACGAAAAGAAAAGGGAATGTGAAAAAAGAAGGCTCCCAAAAGGATGAGGGAACAAAACAAGATGGCTAATGGCACCAAGATCTGAAACTTTCGTTTCCGGGTTTTGTGATGCCAAACCCGCATACCAAATAAAGCACCGTAAGCACCACCGATGTATGCCAGCAAAAGCAACGTAGCCTCCGCTATACGATAGCGGTTATGCTTTGCCTTGTATTTGTCTATACCATAAGCCAAAAAAGCGATCCCATTGATGGCAATGAGATAAACCAAACTCCATCTTAAGAAATTGGTTTTCATAGTAAGTCCTCCATCATACATATCGGTAAGCAAAACCATAGCCTCACTTCTGTCCATGTATCATATCATGCTAAGACGGTGACTGCTTTTTCCAAATCTTTGGCAAAATAGTCTGTCCCGTTTCTCAGATCAAACCGACCAGCCACATCTTCTAATTGTTGATAAAACCATGCTTCCAATGCTGCCACCTCATAGGTATCATCTTCCCGGTATATTGATAATTTCTTTGGGATATGGATTTGCAACGTTTCCCGCTCTTTCCCGATCTGATGCAATACCGTCCAGACACCCTTATAAAAATCATAGAGCATTTTCTGATCCCACAACCCGACAGTCCATGGAAGTCCCTCTTCGATCAGATCCAATGCGGTTGCCTTGTCATCATAGGCAAAACAGCGAAGTACAGCACCCATATAAGTTAAATCTCCCCGGTCTCTGTGTCCGATCCGTTTTAACTGTCTGGCATACGGAAGCGCGGTGGACAGATCTCCCCGATCCATGGCATCCTCTATATATGCTACCAACATTTTATGAGGTGTATCATTACAAAACCAAAGATGTTTCGATTTGATCGGCTTTGCGCATCGTTCTGCCCCCTCACGGTCTCCCATCAGCAAATGCATCTGCACGCCATAGGAATGTTCACAGGCACGACAGTCAGACAACACATCTCTTCCTGTTTTCCAAAACTTCTGATAATACGCAAATGCCTTCTCCAGATCCAGATAGATGGTAAAACGACATTTCTGCCACCAATAGATCCGATGCCCGATATGATACCGTTTAATCAACTGCCAGAACTGTTCCATCATTTGTTCCCATTGCTCCAGTGGAATCTGTGGCAAAAACACAATCGGATCAATCGCCAGTTGCATAATCATCACATATGCCTCTTTGCCATCTGGTCCCAAGGCATCCGGGTGCTGCTCAAATATCTGGGCAAATTCTGCCGCCATCGGCATTGCCTTTGGGGGATCATCGTGAAAAGTTGCCTCACTGGCATACATATAACGAAACATCAGTTTCCAGTGAAGATCCTCTGCCTCATCTGCCTGTTTAATCGCATCTCCAATGGCATTAAGCCGATACGGTCTGGCAATCCGTTGGATCTGCGCCTCTATACTGCCTCCATCAAATTGACTGCTCATCACTACCTCCATTCCATCTTATCTGATATCACATGGTTTCCTCGTCAATCATATACAGTAATTCCTTACTTAACATCTGTAGTTCCTGTCGGTGTAACGTATGCCCTCCTGTCACCATTGCATGAATATATAACACTTTAGCCACACTTTGTAACTTGCGCTCATGAGTGACCTGCAATAAACGGCGTACCAATGGACTATTGCAATTAAGATACAAACATGCCAAAGGTCTTTCCTCGACTCCCTGTAACAGGGACGTTAGTGTCTCAGAAAAAATCCCCTGACTCACCTCTTTGGCACCTTGTACCTGTCTGAGAAACGCCACATCATCACTCAAATAATACAGTGCCGGTAAGTCTACCGGATAAAATCGTTTTAATTCCACTTTACAATCAAATTCCCGCAAACTTTGATTAATCTCACGCAATGCCTGAAACGCTTCCTGTTTCTCTTCAAACGTGACATCCTCCAAAAGCAGTTCCATGCTCTCTTCCTGCACCGGATAGATCGGCAGTTGATATGTTTTCACCATTTTATGGATCAATTCATCATCGAAACTATATCCTGTACAAATCAACAGCATATCCCGTGCGATAAACATAGGTTTTAGTTGTTTGAATCGTTCGATATCACCAATGACAGCAGCCTTTCCTGCCTGTTTCAGTGCTGCCCCATACATCGTCCCCTCCGAAGTGGTAAAAGGCAGGTAATCTATAATCAGCCGGAATATTTCATCATTCCAAACCGCCATAGACTTCATAGCGGTATAATGGATGCCCACGATCTGTTGTAACTTATCCGGCTTCCTCTGGTCTAACATGGCAAAATGCTGTTGGATAGCCGCCGCAAATTCCTGCTGTGCCAGTTCCAGCTCGTCATTCTCATAAAAGTTTTCCCGGGATGCGGTAGGGCGCAGATTATCAGTATTCAGAAAACATCGTAAGAAAAAAGCCCACTCTGGCAAAAGCGGATTTCCCTCTTCTGTCAGAAGCATATTTTTCAGGTGAATCCGATGCCCGCTTTTTACGGACACATCCGTCTGGTGTCCCACGATATAGGCAACACCAGATAAATGCGGTGTCTGAATCGGAATCGCATCGATAAAATGCTCTCCATCAAACAGCCATTCTCCCAAAGACAATAATTGATCTATGCTCAGACTGGAATAATCCTCCGGCCGATAGTTCAACAGTTCCCTATGCCCATCGGAACCACACAGATATATAGATACCGGTAATGTCAATCCATAATGCTGAACCAGTTTTTTCAGTTTCTCCGGGTGGTAATATTGCTCGCTTCCCTCTTTTGCTGTCAGAATAATCTCCGTTCCCACCGGGGCATCCTCCAATGGTTCTAAGGTATATGTGCCATCCGCATATCCTTTCCAGACATATGCCGATTCCCCTGCCATGGATCTGGTATGTACTTCAATGGAATCCGAAACCATAAAACAGGATAACAAACCGATACCGAAACGTCCGATAAAATCCGTGGGCATCTCCCCTTGCACCAGCTCTCTCTTAGAGGACTGACCAATCACTGCCAGAAATTGATGAATCTCTTCCTGCGTCAAGCCTGCACCATTGTCCCGGAAAAAGATCTGCTTTCCCTCTGCTACACGGATGTCTATCCTGCCATCCTCCTCCTGCCAGTCCGTATCCCGCTTTCTACGTGCGGTCACCGCATCCACACCATTTTGCATCAATTCCCGCACAAATACATCCGGGGACTTATACAGATGATTGGATAAAATGTCTAACATACCGCCCAGATTTACCTAGAAATGATAATTATGTTCCATCAACCCACATTCCTTTCTGTAATCTCCGTTTCGCCCTATTTCTCCTGATTATACCGTATTTAGACAGACAAAGCAATTTCACTTTGCCATTCCGAAATCATCAAATAGCGTTAATTGCTTATAGGTTACTTTCTCTCCGAAACCTTTCATCACATCCCGGTCATTCTCTAACAGATTTCTGGTAATATAATCTTCATCTATTTTCAGAAACGGATACATCATCCGACCATTACAGGTAATAAAATATATCGCACGTTTTAATACCACACCAATCGCCTTTAACGCCTGATAATCAAGATTACCTGTGCGGCGTGCCGCCATAATCCGGTAGGCTGATTTCGTACCAATCCCCGGCACCCGAAGCAACGTATCAAAATCTGCCTGATTAATCTCCACCGGAAACTGCTCCAGATGGCTCAGTGCCCAATCACATTTCGGGTCAAGATATGTATTAAAAAACGGTCGTTGTGCCGTCAATAATTCATCTGCCCGGAATCCATAATAGCGAAGTAAAAAATCTGCCTGATAGAGTCTGTGTTCCCGTCTCAGTGGTGGCTGTCCATCCAAGGCAGGAAGTGTGGCATCCTGATTCACATTGATAAATGCGGAGAAAAACACGCGCTTGAGATCAAATTTTTGGTACAATGCCTCCGTCACCGCCATAATCTCATAATCACTCTCCCCGGTTGCACCGATGATCATCTGCGTACTTTGGCCACTGGGCACAAACCCTCTGCTAATATCCCGTTGCTTCCCATACGTCAGTTCTGTCATGGCAGATGACGCCGGCTGATATATGGTACTCTTCTCCGGATAACTTATATTGGTGTCCGATTGTGTATGCGCGGCAATCTGCGATATCTCCCCAGATAGCAGCTTATCTCCGGCAGAACGGAGCTGCGATCCCGGCAATGCCCGCCCTACCCGTTTTTGCGTATACCAGTATGCGCTTTGATTCCCTCCCTTCATCCCCAGCAATTCACGACTCTGTGCCACTCCATTCTGGATCTGGCGCATAGGGGTCAGAATGGACTTGCGGCTTTTATTGGGTGCCAATGCCTGCAATCCCTGTTCGGTGGGAAGCTCCAAATTAATACTCATACGATCGGCATACCAGCCGGCTTCCTCCACCAATTCCGGGGATGCTCCCGGTATGGTTTTACAATGAATATACCCATTAAACCGATGAATCCGGCGTAAATCCTGGAGTGTCTTACAGATCAGTTCCATCGTATAATCGGGGGATCCCACAATACCGGAGCTCAAAAACAATCCTTCAATATAATTTCTGCGGTAAAACTCCATCGTCAGTGTGCAGACTTCCTCCGGTGTAAATGTCGCTCTGGGCACATCATTGGTACAACGGTTAATACAATATTTGCAATTATAAATACATTCATTGGTAAAAAGAATCTTTAACAGGGAAATACATCTTCCATCTGCCCCAAAGCTGTGACAAATGCCACTTGCTTCGGTATTCCCTATCTGCCCTTTTTTTCCTTTCCTTTGTACTCCGCTGGATGTACAAGCCACATCATATTTAGCGGCATCTGATAAAATCGCCAATTTCTCCTGCAATGTGGCATTTTCCTGAAAAATCATATAACACTACACCCATATAAATCCATCCGCAAAATCGAACATATGTTTGTCTAATAGTAACAGATTCTATTTCTTATGTCAAGAGAAGAAATCTCTTGCGTTTCCGCATTTTTGATTTTATTATTTTTTATGCAATATTTCCACATCACAAACTGTGATGTGGACTTTTCACACCAGTTCATGCAAAATGCGAAAACTCAAAAAAAATCTTTCATTGAAATTCTGTCATATGTTTCCGATAATGTAATGGCAGCATGTTATTTTGTAATTTCGCATTGGTACGCTCTGCTATGGCAATATTGTCAAAGAAGATCTTCCATAAATCCACATACTCTTCCCTTTGCTCCTGATATGCTTCCAGCTTTTGCGCTTTTTCTTCTGTCAAAACATGAACCTCCCACGTTCCATCGGCATTGTGAAAAGAAGCTTCTCTATGTGTCTTGTCATATATGATAAACCATTCTGACATAAACCGGTCTGCAAAGTGCTCGGTCAATACAGGAATGATTTGATGTCTGGGTTCTATGACAGCCAGCAGCAGCGACGGAGTTTTCTGAATCTCCTGAAAACGCAGAAACTCCCGGAAAAAATGCACCTCATTGCCAACTGATCGCTTGATCTCAAAAACCCTTTGCACACAGGGAATCTGTAATGCACTGCACACCTTGTTTCCCATCGTGAAACCATACGTGATAAACTGATATACCGCATCCCCTCTGTCCGCATAGCACGAAGCAAGCGCGTACATCATATACATATAAGCCTGCTTCGAGATTTTACTGCGTACCGCTTCTATCACATGCTCCGCTTTCCGGGAATCGGTTTCAATGGATATATATTCCGAAAACAGTTCCATATTCTCTGCCTGTCCATCCACCAAAGGCTGAATACGTATAAAACGGTGTCCATAACCGGATATACCTGCTTCGTATATCGCACTGAGTATCCCGTTGATCGAATCTTCGCATTGATAAATTCTTATCGGCTTGTCCATCTTTTCCCTCCACTCCGCAACATTTACACCAGGGAACGCATCAAAAATCTGAAAGTTCCTGGGATAGTAACTACTTTTATAGCGAACGTATGTTTGTTTTATGTTAGCACACTCATTTTACTATGTCAATAGCACTGCTCTTGAACTTTCCCCATTTCTATCTATTGATAGCACATACGGATCCGCAAGTCAGGCATTTCATAGTCATCTCTGTATTCCCATGTCTTACGATAACTTTATGTTTGTAAAACCATGTAGAATGATAGATTCTATGCAGACACTCCGGCTTGATGGAAAATCTTTGCTTTCGTAAAACAATAATGTAAAAAAAACGTGCATATTTGATAATAATAGTTGGTAGTGCTAATTCCTTCCCGAAATTATAATAGAGTCAAGAAATCTAAAGGAGGTCAAAATAATGAGTTTAGATAACAGCTTATTCCACGCAAGAAAGAAACGCGGCTTATCACAGAAATGGTAGCAGAAAAACTGGGTGTATGCAGACAGACTATTTCAAAATGGGAAACGGATGAAACACTACCAGATATTTGTCAATCCAAAAAAATGGCATTATTTTACAATGTATCTTTGGATGAACCGATTCATTTTGATATTGATGTGAAAGAAATACAAGAAACTATTGATAACACAAATTGAAAAAACAGAAGAAAAAATCAACTGGACAAACGCATGTGGGAAAAAATATCCCGTTTTACTTCAGTATCAAGGCAAAGTAAATATTTCTAATTATTCTTACCCCATGAAACACACAAATATTCTTTCCCACTACGATGCTTATGCCGATGGCAGCCATGAATGCTGCCGTAGTGGAGTTTAGGGCATTGAGCCCCAGTCCTTCCTGCACCCCTGACAGAAACCCTTTGCAGATCTGGTA
>JAUNIU010000052.1 GCA_030523265.1 Eubacteriales bacterium
CGGTGAAAAAGTTCTGTGATCCGAATACATTAAAGCAGATGTCAGCACAAGGAATCATAAGTTTGTTTGCCTAAAACTTGTCTTGCTTTCCATCTGTTTCGTCACGAAATCTAGCTGTAGCTACCGCTACACCGTCGATTTCGTTCCTGGCAGATGAAATGCAATCCTGCGTTTCAAGTCAAACAACTTATAATTCCTTGCAATGGGATAGCGGAAGTGTAAAAATGGTGATGTCGGCATGGGAAAGGTCAAATTATTTCTGCCTGTTCACAAAAAAATATTTTTGTGCTATGATAGAAACGGTTTTGTTTTTACATATACGTGGGACAGCCGTGCTGTCAGCGTGACAATGCAATGTTTGCAATATGGGTGATACCTGTTTGTATGCTGTACATCTATTGCCTGTGATGCAGAGCGAGGAAAAGGAGGACAACAAGATGGACAAAATCAGAATGACTACCCCTTTGGTAGAGATGGATGGAGATGAGATGACCCGTATCCTGTGGCAGTTGATCAAGGATGAATTGTTACTGCCTTTTGTAGATCTCAAGACAGAATATTACGATCTGGGATTGGAATACCGGAATGAGACAAACGATCAGGTTACGATAGATTCTGCCGAGGCAACCAAGAAATATGGTGTCGCAGTAAAATGTGCAACCATCACTCCCAATGCAGCACGTATGACAGAGTATGATCTTAAGGAGATGTGGAAATCACCGAATGGTACGATTCGTGCCGCTTTGGATGGTACCGTATTCCGTGCACCGATTCAGGTGAAAGGGATCGAACCTTGTGTGAAAAACTGGGAGAAGCCGATCACATTGGCACGTCATGCGTACGGTGATGTATATAAGAATACAGAGATCAAAGTGCCGGGGGCTGGTAAAGCAGAGTTAGTATTTACCAGTGAAGACGGACAGGAGATCCGCAAGACGATTCAGGAGTTTGCCGGACCGGGTGTGATCCAGGGAATCCATAATACAGATAAGTCGATCAGCAGTTTTGCCAAGGCATGTTTTAACTATGCGTTAGACACAAAGCAGGATCTTTGGTTTGCTACGAAAGATACAATTTCAAAGATTTATGATCATAACTTCAAAGACATTTTTCAGGAGATCTATGATAAAGAATATAAGGATAAATTTGAGGCGGCAGGTATCGAGTATTTCTATACGCTAATTGACGATGCAGTAGCCCGCGTGATGAAGGCGAAGGGTGGATTTATCTGGGCATGTAAGAATTACGATGGGGATGTCATGAGTGACATGGTTTCCTCTGCCTGTGGTTCGTTAGCGATGATGACTTCTGTATTGGTATCACCGGATGGGGTATACGAATATGAAGCGGCACATGGTACCGTACAGAGACATTATTATAAGCACTTAAATGGCGAGGAGACTTCCACCAACTCAGTTGCTACGATCTTTGCGTGGTCTGGTGCACTGCGGAAACGCGGTGAGTTAGATAATATACCGGAGTTACAGGAATTTGCAGATAAGTTGGAGAAGGCTACACTGGGTACGATTGAGTCTGGTAAGATGACCAAAGACCTGGCTCTGATTACCAGTCTGGAAGATGTGACGGTATTAAACAGCCAGGATTTCATCAAAGCCATTCGTGAGAGCCTGGAGGCAATGCTGTAATCGCAGCGGGATGATAAAAGTATGCGACAGGAATCGGAAATATTTCCGATTCCTGTTTTCTGATATAGTCGTGTCAGTGTGAATAAAGTCAGCGTGGAATAGGAATTGTATTGTAAACAGGCAGGACATCTGCGGGAAAGATGGATTATCCAGGCATAGAAGTTGATAACAGGAGGAATCAGAGATGGAGCAATTATTCAAACAGATACCAGAGGTACCGGATCAAGGTTTTACCCATGGCAGTAAATTTCATTCAGATGATGTGTTTGCCACAGCCTTTTTGCGGATCCTGAATCCGGATATACAGGTACAGCGTGGTTTGCAGGTGCCGGAGGATTTTGATGGTATTGTATACGATATTGGGAGAGGACGTTTTGACCATCATCAGGAGGATAAGGAAATTCGGGAAAATGGCTGTCCCTATGCTGCTTTTGGTCTGCTATGGCGGGAATATGGAGAATCTCTGGTGGGCGCAGAGGAAGCAGAGCGTTTCGATGTGGATTTTGTGCAACCTCTGGACATGACGGATAATACAGGGTGTGCCAATACATTGGCAGAGATCATCTCTGAATTTAATCCCTCCTGGGATTCGGATGCTTCTTATGATGAGTGCTTCTGGAAAGCGGTTGCGTTTGCAGAGCAGATCTTACGCAATCACTTTGCTTCTGTGGCAGGGATTCAACGGGCGAAAAAGCTGGTGCAGCAGGCCATGGAAGACTGTGATGGTACGATATTGATTCTGCCGCAATATGCTCCATGGAAAGGCGAGGTCATAGGCAGTGGATATAAGCTGGTGGTGTATCCGTCCAATCGTGGTGGTTACAGCGTCCAGGGAGTGCCGGTGGCGCGTGGAGATAACGCACTGGTATGCGCATTGCCACAGGAGTGGTGGGGCAAAGAGGCAGCAGAACTGCCGCAGATCAGTGGGATCGAGACATTGCGTTTTTGTCATGCCACCGGTTTTATGGCGGCTGCCGACACGAAAGAGGATGCGATTCGGGCGGCCCAGGCAGCGTTGGCATTGTAACGATATATAGTGGAATAAATAAAACAGGGTGTTGCGATATGAAATGGCAACACTCTGTTTTGTCGTTTGCGGTTCTGATTTATAAATAATTATCCTAAGTTATTTCCCGATCTTTTCCACCGCTGCGATGGCATCTGCAAACCAGTTATTCTCCAGATCTTCCACGGTACCGGCATCGCTGGCAGCAGCAATGTTCTGGGTCATAGGAATGCGCCCCAATACCGGAATGTTATACTGTCCGGCCACATCATCTACATGGCTTTTACCAAAGATCTCAATATGTTTGCCACAGTCGGGGCATTCTATATAGCTCATATTTTCGATGATACCCACGATAGGAATGTCCATCATCTGTGCCATTTTCACTGCTTTCCCCACGATCAGGGAGACCAGTTCCTGCGGGGAAGTGACAATCACGATACCATCCACCGGGATGCTTTGGAATACCGTCAGTGGTACATCACCAGTGCCCGGCGGCATATCCACGAACATATAGTCTACATCGGTCCAGACAACATCCTGCCAAAATTGTTTGACCGTACCTGCGATCACCGGACCGCGCCAGATGACGGGATCTGTGATATCATCCAATAACAGATTGACAGACATGATCTGAATACCGGATTTGGTTACCACCGGATAAATGGCGTGTTCATCTCCTACGGCATGCTCTGTGATACCAAATGCCTTTGGGATGGACGGACCTGTGATATCCGCATCCATGACGGCGGTATGGTATCCTTTCTTTTGGAAATTGGCAGCCAGCATGGAAGATACCATGGATTTGCCTACACCACCCTTTCCACTGACGATACCGATGACTTTGCGGATCGTACTCTGCGCATGTGGTTTTTCTAAGAAACTTTTTGGGTTACGGGAAGCGCAGGCTTCACCGCAACTGGAACAATCATGATTACAATCACTCATTATTATCCTCCATTCCGAAGCGTGTTTGCTGAGAAAGGCGAATAGAACCGGAGATTCTGTACTGCCTACCTGCTTCGCTTTGTGTTTTGCATTTCGTCAACTTGACTATACGATTTCATACGATTAGTATGACGATAACTAACGGACATTATAACAATGTTGAGAAAAAAAGTCCACTAACCATGTTGCAAATCAATTCATGTTTTATATTTTAGGAAATGGCAGGATATTTCTGGTGATAGTATTTTTTATTTCACATCGTACATGATGATCCGAGAGTTGTAGTTATCCGTGTCAACGCGGGCATTCAGTTTACTTTTTTTGATATTCATGATATACTATAGGGTAGCTTGGTGGCGCAAATTGGGACCCGGTTTCATCTAGTGCTGCCGAAGAATAGTGCTGCCATGATTCATCGGGCGAAGGTATTGGGTTAAAGTTTACAGCTTGGAGGTATAATATGATTTCAAATCAGGTTCTACAGACAACGATTGACGGGCTAAAGAATATTACCCGTGTCGATATCTGTGTGATGGATACAGAGGGTAAATCACTGGCTACTACCATTGATCATGTAGAAGAATATGAAGATGCGGTGATGACCTTTGTGGATTCGCCGGCAGACAGTCAGGTGATACAGGGATATCAGTTTTTTAAGGTGTTTGATGAACATCAGCTGGAGTATGTGATTTTGGCTAAGGGTGACAGCGATGATGTTTATATGGTTGGCAAGCTGGCGGCATTTCAGATTCAGAATTTATTGGTGGCGTATAAAGAACGCTATGATAAGGACAATTTTATCAAGAACCTGTTATTGGATAACCTGTTGTTGGTAGATATTTATAACCGGGCGAAGAAGTTACATATCGAGGCGCAGGCACGGCGAGTGGTGTTTTTGATTGAGACCAAACATGAGAAAGATGCCAATGCTTTGGAGACCGTCAAGGGATTATATGCGGGCAAGTCCTCCGATTTTATCACGCAGGTGGATGAGAAGAATATAATCCTGGTCAAAGAAGTGAAGTCCGGCGAAACCTATGAAGATATGGAAAAGACGGCAAGAGTGCTGGTGGATATGTTAAATACAGAAGCCATGACCACGGTGCATGTTTCTTATGGAACGATGGTGGCAGAGATCAAAGATGTATCCCGTTCCTATAAAGAAGCTAAGATGGCACTGGATGTGGGCAAGATCTTTTATAGTGACCGCAACGTGATCGCTTATAGCAGTCTGGGGATCGGGCGTTTGATTTATCAGCTTCCGATGCCGTTATGTAAGATGTTTATCAAGGAAATTTTTGGGGAAAATACACCGGATGAGTTTGATGAGGAGACCATCGCGACGATCAATAAGTTTTTTGAAAACAGTCTGAATGTGTCCGAGACATCCCGGCAGCTATACATTCACCGTAATACACTGGTATATCGTCTGGATAAATTACAGAAAAGCACGGGTCTGGATCTGCGGGTGTTTGATGATGCCATTACATTCAAGATCGCTTTGATGGTCGTCAAATATATGAATTATATGGAAAATTTTGAGTTTTAATATGTGATAGAGACATGATCCGTATGTTTCTGTCATGAGTGCGTGGGCTTATATATGAAGTTCACGCTACTTTACGTTATATCGAATAGACATAGGAGAGAGATGCAATGAGGAAGCATGGGAATGTGACAGCACCAGTGGATCAGCCATTGATTCAGCTATCGAATGTATCGGTGGTATATTCCACGGGGACGGAAGCGCTCAAGGAGTGCAGTATCAACGTGGAAAAAGGAGAGTTTGTATTTGTGGTGGGCAGCAGTGGATCCGGCAAATCTACCATGATCAAAACCCTGTTAGGAGAGATACCGATCCAGTCGGGAGACATCTTTGTGGGTGGAAATAATGTTACCAAATTAAAACGAAAATCTATGCCATATTACCGCCGCAGGCTGGGGGTGGTCTTTCAGGAGTTTCGTCTGTTAGATGACCGCAATATTTTTGAAAACGTAGCCCTGGCACAGAGAGTGATCGGTGTGGACCGCCACCGCATCCATAAAAATGTGAATGGCATGTTGCAGTTGGTGGGCTTGGGCGATCGGGCAGACGCTTACCCTAGAGAGCTGTCCGGCGGTGAGCAGCAGAGAGTGGCCATTGCCAGAGCCATGGTAAACCGTCCCTCTGTTCTGCTGGCAGATGAGCCTACGGGGAATCTGGACCCGCAAAATTCCTGGGAAATCATGAAACTTTTGGAAGATATGAATCATTTAGGTACCACTGTCATGGTGGTGACACATAATAATGAGATCGTAGACCAGATGAGAAAACGGGTAGTGACCTTAAATCAGGGGGTCGTGGTGAGTGATCAGATGCAGGGAGGTTATGTACAATGAGAACGTTTGGTTATGGACTCAAACAGGGAATGAAGAATGTTGTACAGAATAAAATGTTTTCTCTGGCGGCGATTGGAACGATTGCGACCTGTTTGTTTTTGCTGGGACTATTTTATGTATTGCTGAGTAATTTCCAAAATATAATGTATCATGCTGAGAGCAATGTGGGAATCACTGTGTTTTTTAAGAAAGATATCGAGGCAACACAGATTGATGACCTGGCAGAGCAGATTCGCGGCAGGGATGATGTGGAACGGGTGGACTATATTTCACCCAAAGAGGCATGGGAGAATTTTCAAAAAGAGATGTATGGGGATTCTACAGAGCTGGAGGATACCTTTGGTTCCGATAATCCATTAAAGGATTCAGCATCCTTTGAAGTCTATATTAAAGATGTATCTGCGCAAAGTGAAGTAGTGGAATATATCAAAGGCTTAGATGGGATTCGCAAGGTAAACGGTTCCAGTGCTGTGGCAAAGGGATTGAGCAGTATCAATATGCTGGTGGCTTATATTTCCGCCTCCATTATTCTTTTGTTATTGCTGGTCTCCATCTTTCTGATCAATACATCGGTGGCGACCGGTATCCGTGTTCGCAGGGATGAGATTGCCATTGTCAAGATGATTGGCGCAACCGACGGTTTTGTTCGCGCACCATTTCTGGTGGAAGGCGTGGTACTGGGACTGGTGGGTGCAGCGATCCCGGTGGTCATATTGTTTATCTTATATGACCGCATGATTGCTTTTGTGTTGGATCACTTCTCCGTGTTATCACAATGGCTGACATTTGTGGAGCCGGAGAAAGAGTTTATGATTTTGATTCCGGTTTCGTTGTTGATCGGTGTCGGAATCGGTCTGTTGGGCAGTGCGTTATCCGTGAGAAGGCATTTACAGAGATAAGAGAAGCGAGGGGGTACAAAAGAGATGAGGAAAAGATGGATTGCAGCGGGGATAGGTGTATGGGCGCTGGGCGCGATCGTCATCGGCAGTGGTTGTCTGTCGGATGGAAATTCGGTCTTTACTGCGTTTCCGGATGTGGTGAAGGCAGCGACACAGTCCGAGCAGACCCAGCAGAAAATCAACGAAGCAAATCAGGAGGTACAGAATTTACAGCAGGAAAAAAAGGATTTGCAAGCAGATCTTGAGGAGATCGAGGATAAAAAAAGTAATCTGACAGATTATATAGAGACGTTAGATGACAAAATGACGAACCTCACCAAGAAAATGGAGAAAAATCAGGAGAAGATTGATACGACCCAGGGGGAAATCGAAGTGCTGTCTCTGCAGGAAGCAGAAGTGACGGAGAAAATGAATTCCCAGTATGAGACGATGAAAACCCGCATAAAATGTATTTATGAGAATGGGGATAACGGATATATGGAACTGCTGATGGGTTCTGCCAGTCTGTCGGAATTATACAATCGGATCGAGTACGTAAGTAAGGTCAGTAATTACGACAAGAAGATGTTAAGCGATTATGAAGAGACGCAGAATGAGTTAGCCCAGACCAAGTTAATGAAGCAGGATAAAAAAGATAAACTGGAGGCAACCAAGGAAACGCTTTCGTTTGAAAAGAAATCTGTCAATAAACTTCTGGAGAAAAAAAAGGATCAGTTAGAGCAATTTAACTCCTTGATTGACCAGTCAGAATCGGAGTTAGATGCGTATAACGAACAAATTGAGAAAAAGTCCAATGAGGTGGAAAAGTTATTAGCACAGCAGCGGCAGCAGATTGCGGCAGAGGAAGCAGCGGCGAAGAATAGCAGCGGAGGATCCGACGATACAGGTGCCGGAGATAGCGGCAGTTCTGATACGGGCAGCAGCGGCAGTACGAAGGCAAGTGCTTCCGGATTTGTATGGCCATTGGCATCTGCCGGACGCATCAGTTGTGGATTTGGACCGCGTAAATCACCGACAGCGGGTGCCAGCACGTATCACAAGGGGATCGATATTGCCATACCGACAGGTACGGTGGTACGGGCATCCAAGGCGGGAAAAGTGGTGACAGCTACCTATTCTTCTTCTGCCGGAAACTATGTGGCGCTGTATCATGGTGGCGGTGTTTACACCTATTACATGCATTGTTCTTCGCTATCGGTATCTGTGGGGGATCAGGTGGCACAGGGACAGACCATTGCGCTATCGGGATCCACCGGGATATCTACTGGTCCGCATTTACATTTTGCCGTGAATGTAGGGGGGCAGTATGTGAATCCTTTGAACTATGTCTCAAGATAAAGAAAAACAGCAATAAAAAGCAAAGCAGTAGTTATTATCCAAAGACCGCCGCTTTGCTTTTGCATATCTATTAATTTGATGGAGGTGGACAGATCACAGGATCTGCGTGGATTATGAAGAAATATATACAAAGTTTTGTTTGTGGGTTTTTGAGTTGTGGTGTGATAGGGCTGGCAGCCATTGTCCTGCTATCCTATTCCGGTGTGCTCAATCTGGATGGTGTGATGGCGGGCGGGAATGCGTCTCTGAAGTCCAAGATCGAGACCAAAGCAACTCTGATCGAACGCTATATAGATCAGTATTTTCTGGATGAAGTAGATGAGGAAAAGATGGCAGACTCCATTTATAAAGGGATCGTCTCCGGTATGGGGGATGAATACGCGGCGTATTATACCAAAGATGAATATGAGACTATCACCGAAAAGACCAGTGGTACCTACTGTGGTATCGGTGCTTATGTCACCACCAATACGGAGACCGGCGCTATCACCATCATCAAACCCATCACGGATGGACCGGCTGATAAGGCAGGCTTGAAGGCAGGGGATATCATTTATGCGGTGGATGGAACCAAGGTAACGGGGGAAGATCTGTCCCAGGTATTGGCGTTAATTAAGGGAGAGGTCGGGACTCAGGTAAAGCTTCAGATCGTGCGTAGTGGAGAGAGCGATTATCTGGACTTTACCCTGACCAGAGAAGAAATCAAAGAGGATACCGTCAACAGCAGGATGTTAAGCGATACCATTGGTTATATTCAGGTAACCAGTTTTGAAGAGGTGACACCGGAGCAATTTCAGGATGCACTGACTTCTTTGCAAAAGGAAGGGATGAAAGCATTGGTCGTTGACCTGCGGGATAATGGAGGTGGTCTGCTGAATGCGGCAGTCGATATGTTAGATATGATGCTGCCAAAGGGACTGGTGGTGTATACAGAGGACAAAAAAGGAGTGGCAGAGGAATATTATGCCGAGGATGACGATGAGATCAAGATGCCAGTAGCGATCCTGGTCAATGGCAATTCTGCCAGTGCATCCGAAGTATTCGCTGGTGCAATGCAGGATGAGCAAAAAGCAAAACTTGTGGGAACTACCACATTTGGCAAGGGCATCGTACAGACAATCTTTGATCTACAGGATGGATCGGCTCTGAAAATGACGACTTCCAAATACTATACACCGAAGGGCAGAAATATTCATGGTACCGGTTTGAAACCGGATATCGAGGTAGAACTGGACAAAAGCACGTTACAGCAGACAGACCAGACGGAACAGGAAACGACGGATAATCAGATGCAAAAGGCAATGGAATACTTACAGGGGGAACTAAACTAGCAGCACAGGATCCGAAGGTTGCTATCAGGGTGTATCGGAATGGAGGAGAGAATGGAGAAGCAAAAGAAATTACAAAGTAAATTGTCAGCAGTGCAGGATGAAGTGAATAAGGTGATCCGCGGAAAAGAGGATGTGGTGGAGAGAGTGCTGGCTGCCGTGATCAGCGGAGGGCATATCCTGATGGAGGATATTCCCGGTGTAGGCAAGACCACGTTAGCTACTACGTTCGCAAAAGCACTGTCACTGGATTATAAGCGGGTGCAGTTTACGCCGGACGTTTTGCCAAGTGATATTCTGGGGTTTTCTATGTACAATAGCCAGACGGGAGAATTTGAGTACCGTCCGGGGTCGATTTTTTGCAATTTATTTCTGGCAGATGAGATCAACCGCACATCTCCCAAGACTCAGTCGGCTTTGCTGGAGGTCATGGAAGAACAGAACGCAACGGTGGATGGGGTTACCAGAGCGTTGCCGGATCCGTTTATCGTTATCGCCACAGAGAATCCCACAGGGTCCTCCGGTACACAGATGTTGCCGGAATCCCAGTTAGACCGTTTTATGATCTGTGTATCCATGGGTTATCCTGCGCATGAGGATGCCATCAACATTTTGAAAGGGGAGTCGGCACATCTGGTAGATCAGGTGCAATCTGTGGTTACCGCAGAGGAATTGTGCGTGATCCGGCAGGATACCGAGAATGTATTTGTCCATGAAAGTATTTATGAATATATTGTGACGCTGGTGGAGACCACCAGACAAAACGAGTTATTTGAGATGGGGGCCAGCCCCCGTGCCACGATCGCGCTTTTGCGGATCGCCAGAGCGATGGCGGTGTTACAGGGCAGGGATTATGTCACTGCACAGGATGTGCAGAAGGTACTGGTGGATGTGCTGGGGCACCGGGTCAAATGCAGTGCCAGAACCAGGGCGGATGGTTTGACGGTGGAGCAGGCGATACGTAAATTACAACAGCAGGTGAAGACACCGCGGACTTGATCTGCGCAGAGATGCTTTGGCACCGTGCACAGACAAGTGGCAAATTCGCTGCTCTTGAGAGACGCGGTATGATTGCAAGAGAGAAGGGATACCGGAGTGAAAACGAGAAAAGATGGAATCACAGTACATTTGCGTCTGGCATATTGGGTGTGCTATGTGTTTATGTTTGTCATATGCTGTCTGTTGTATCAGTTTTTGAAAAGCCATATTCTGATCACTACGATTCTATTGATGATATTGATGCCGATGGTCTCTATGGGGGCTGCATGGTGGATGCGCCGTTATTTATCTTTAAGTATCCGTCCCATGTGGCACCAGTTAAGGGAGGGGCAGGAAGGAATCTGGCGTATTCGTCTGCACAATGACAGCTATGGCTTGTCTTTGGCATGTACACTTTTTGGGACAGTAGACAATGTTTTCCTGGGGACGACAGGTGCATTGCAAGTGGAGATGCCGATCTCCATGAAATATACAGAAACCATGGATCTGCCTTTGGGCGTGCAGTATCCCGGTTTGGTCAGAGTGCAGATTACACATATAGAATATAAAGATCCGATGGGACTATTGCGGATCCGGATGCCTTTGACGGCTGCTGGGGAATGTGTGGTGCTTCCCCAGAGCCAGCAGGAAGTGCCAGATCACAGAGAGGGATATCAGGCGGGGATTACCGAGGCAGAGGAGACATTGACCAAGGGAAATGATTTTTCGGAAGTGACAGAGATGCGGGAGTATCGTCCGGGTGACCGCTTAAAGGATATTCACTGGAAACTATCTGCCAAAAAACAGGATTTGATGGTGAAAGAGAGAGCAAGTGTGGCACAAAGTCAGGTGATCTTGCTTTTGGATTTGTCCGGAGAACAGGACATGGTATCCCAGGTGCTGGAATTGGCGTATGGTATCACGAAAGGCTTTTTGCGGGAATATGTACCGGTGCGGTTGCTGTGGTGGGACGAGCAGAAATATGATTTTGGAGAAGTGCTGATCGCGGAAGCGGGAGCACAGGATGATGGTTTTGGACAACTGATGCATGGTCATGTATGTCGTACGGAACAGAATTTGCCGTCATTGATACAGAGAGTGCGGCCTGCATTGCATTCCTATGTATATCTTCATCCGATGCAGGGAATGGCAGATGGGGAGGTGATCTCCCATGCTTAAGATGCGAAAACACAGGAAATCATGTTTGCAGGAGAAACCATGGGATGGTATCTGGAGTGCGGATGAATGGCTGTCAAAACAGTCGGAAAACCGGATATTTACGTTGCTTTGGAAAGCATTGATCGTCTACAGCATCGTGGGAGGCGGCATGGGGTGTCTGTTGTCGGCATTGACGGTGGATTATCATGTGGTCATCGTGCAGGTTGTGATATTGGCGGCCAGTATATTTCTGGCATTTTTGTATTATCACCGGATATGGGAGAATATTGGCTATGTATTATTTTTCATGGTCATGGTGTTTGCCGCGTATTTCCTGCGAAATTATATTAACAGTGGATTTTATGGTGTTATGAATGATCTGGCAGAGGCTGTGTCGGAATATTTTGAATCCAATGCCATGCGCAGTTATGGTGAGCGTGTGGGAAACCGTTCTTTAGCCATTACGGTATCTATGTGTTATATCGGTGTGGTTGCCTGTCTGGTGATCAATATCTCCATATCCCGCAGGATGCGCTATCTGTTTTCGCTATTGGCGGTGATCTGTGGACTGTTCCTGCCGTTGTATTTGGAATTGGAGCCTTCGCTGTATTTTGTGGTGCAGTTATTATGGGGATTGTTTATGGCATCCAGTGCCCATCGGTCAAAGCATTATGCTCTGCGGATGGATAATAAGAAGTATGAGAGAAAGAAACATCGGTTTTTCTATATTTATTCGGTTCGTACCATGGCACAGTGGGGAGTCTGCTGCCTGATCATGGTGGGGATCGTTGCCATGATATTAACTGTGATCATGCCAAAGAGCACGTATCATGACAGACATCCCGCCGGAGCGTTTAAGAAACAGACAGAAGAAACTGTGGAAAATCTGTCCATGGTGGGTATTGCGGGTCTGTTTAATTTCTATGATAATGTGGGCGGATTAACCAGCGGCCGGCTGGGTGGGGTTAGTGCGTTGAGACTGGATTATGAAACAGATCTGACACTGACCTTTGTACCGGCATCGGAGGAACGTTTTTATCTCCGCCAGTTTGTGGGAAACGAATATGTACCGGTATCAAATCATTGGGAGAAGGATCAGGCACTGACTGGCGGGATGGCGCAGGCTATGCAGGAGGCATATGAATCCGGCAGTCCTTATATGGGAAGGGGACGGATACTGGTGGAAAATGTAGCAGGGCAGAGTACGCCATATTTGCCATATTATTCTACACAATGGGAGCAGCTGACCTGGATCGGGCGCAGTCAGGAGTATACGTATTATACCGACTTTGGCTCTGAGAATCAGCCATTGGAGGATGCACTGCGGTGGAAAGCGGAAAAGTGGTGGAAATATCTGGAGGTGCCGGAGGAGGTGCAGGAAGCACTGGATCAGGTGATCCGGGATGCCGGGATGGGATATGATCTGGATGCTCTTACGAATGTCTCCAGATTGGCAGAGTATTACCAGGCAGAGATCCCATACAGTTATCAGCCGGGGATTACACCTTATGGCAAGGATTTTGTAAACTATTTTCTGACGGAAAACCGCAAGGGGTATTGTGCCCATTTTGCCAGTGCAGCGACTCTGATTTTCCGGGAACTGGGGATGCCGGCACGTTATGTGGAGGGATACGCAGTGGACCCAGAGGATATTAGCGAGGATGGGGAAATTTTAGCCGATGAGGATACGGCACAGTATTATCGTGGATATTCTGATTTGGAGCAGACAGCAGTAGTGCGCGTGGATGTCACGGACGCCAGCGCCCATGCCTGGGTGGAGGTCTGGGTGAAGGACAAGGGTTGGCAGGTCGTAGATGTGACGCCTGCTTCTTCGCAGGAAGAGCCGGGTGCAGGACTGTGGAGCACCTTTATGCGTTTCTTTAGCAATGGTTCCAATCGTGCCGCTTCGCAGGACGGAGAGACAGCAGATGACAGTGCCAAGGACACGGCAGCCAAAGCAGAGGAGGCGATACGGATGGCAGGGATGGCTATCCTGTTCATTCTGGTGCTGGTGATACTGGTCTTTGTATTGCAGCTGTTGTTCCGCAACTTATGGCATTTTATGGGTAACCGAGGGAAAAACAGAAATGATGTGCTGATCGATTACTATCAGCGGTATGTCCATAAAATGGAACACCGTATAGATGGATTTGGGCAGTTGCAAAGTTATGAAGAGCAGATACCGGTACTGATGGAGCAGGGGAAGATATCTCTGACCGAAGATGAGCGGAAACGTCTGGTTTCTCTGTTAAATCAGGCGGGATATAGTTCGATGGAGATCACAGCAGAGGAAAATCTCTGGGTACGTCAGAATTTGAAAAAGAAAAATATATAAATTATACGAATCAGCGATGTTTTTTCTCCCTCCTATGCATTATTATGGTATAGGAGGGAGAATGTGGTTAAGATACGATTATAATGCTTGGATGACGCCACAACCGATCTTGTCGCCGGAGTTACCGGAAGGCTGTGTGGTAAAATCATCTTTGCCACCATGTATAATGATGGAGCGGCCGATGCAGTCCTCGATGGTGAGACGGGCGTCATAAAAAGCGGTCCAGGCATATCCGTGATTGGATAGTAGTGGCGGGAAATCACCGGCATGGTTTGGATGCGGTTCGTCGGTTGGGTTGTAGTGACTTCCGGTCTGGTCGAATGGCAAGGTACAATTACCATGTTCATGAATATGCATACCAAAGAATCCAGAATGATCCGGGAGATCATCATCCGGTAAATGAAAGGCTTCGACTTGGATGAGTATCCCACCCATGGCTGTATGATAGAATAGAGCGGTGCTATGGAGAAGAGGGTGTGTACTGTTTCCCTGGATATTTGCCACGGCGGACGGTCTGGTATGTGGAAGCAGATTAATTCTTGGAATGATGATTTTATTCATAATTTTCCTTTTTGATTTAATATATTCTGCAGGGCGGGAAAGGTGTACTATAATATTCTTGAGTTTCCGTATTTTGCATGAACTGGTGTGAAAAGTCCACATCACAAATGGT
>JAUNIU010000289.1 GCA_030523265.1 Eubacteriales bacterium
CACATAGCCAAACTACACAAAATCGCACTGAACCCCAATCGTATCCAACCCTTTTTCCGGATATGATTTATTAATTCGATTTTCTTTTTCTCCCTCACTCTTTTCCCTCTCTAATACTTCCCTATCGATAAAATGTCCTTAGTTTCAACGATCCCGGTCTCATTTACACTGCCAAACAAAAGAAAGAGCATCATATACCCGGCAGAGTAACGATGCTCTTTTGATCAGCACAATAATATATGATTAGTTATTGATCAGTTTATCCTCTTCATTATTCCAGCTATACAGCTTACGGATCTCCTCGCCGACTTTCTCAGCAGGATGCTCAGAAGCTAACTTTCTCATAGCCTTAAAGTGAACCTGACGTCCTGCATCTGACATATCTAATAAGAATTCTTTCGCAAAAGAACCATCCTGGATATCAGACAGAACTTTCTTCATAGCCTTCTTCGTTTCCTCTGTGATCACCTTTGGTCCGGTAATATAATCACCGTACTCGGCGGTATTGGAGATGGAGTATCTCATGCCAGCAAAGCCTGACTGATAGATCAGATCTACGATCAGCTTCATCTCATGGATACACTCGAAATATGCATTGCGAGGATCATAGCAAGCCTCACACAAGGTCTCAAAACCTGCCTGCATCAGTGCACATACACCACCACAAAGTACAGCCTGCTCACCGAACAGATCTGTCTCGGTCTCAGTACGGAAATCTGTCTCTAATACACCAGCTCTTGCTCCGCCGATACCCAAAGCATATGCCAGTGCAATTTCCTGTGCCTTACCCGTTGCATCCTGCTCTACCGCGATCAGACAAGGAACACCCTTACCTTCCTGATACTCAGAACGAACTGTATGTCCTGGTCCCTTTGGCGCAATCATGGTAACGTCCACATCTGCCGGAGGTACGATGCAACCAAAATGAATATTGAAACCATGCGCAAACATCAGCATATTACCTGCTTCCAGATTTGGCGCGATCTCATTCTTATACATATCAGCCTGCTTCTCATCATTGATCAGAATCATGATGATATCAGCTTTCTTAGCAGCCTCAGCTGTTGTAAATACTTCAAATCCCTGCTTCTCAGCCTTTGCCCAGGACTTAGATCCTTCGTACAGACCAATGATAACATGGCATCCTGATTCCTTTAAGTTCAGTGCATGTGCATGTCCCTGGCTACCATAACCAATGATAGCAATGGTCTTTCCATCCAATAAGGATAAGTTACAGTCGTCTTGATAAAAAATCTTTGCTTCTGCCATTGTCTTTTTCCTCCTAAAAAAAGTAGTTGTTATACAATTCATCTATGTAATCGTATAACAACCATTGTAAAACTATTTATATTCCTTGTCAAGAATCCTGACCATTTCTAAAATATCCAGATACAGGTATGGAAACCATACTTTGTATCTGCTCTATCCCACTTCCTGCTTCTTATATCCGGCTATCTGCCTCTGCTTAAACCTGCAATACCGGTACGCACAATCTCCTGAATCTCATAGCCACCCAGCAGATTGACAAACGCATCCAGCTTGTTCTGGTTCCCCGTCAATTCAATCATCATCGTACATTCTCCCACATCTACGATCTTTGCACGGAAAATATCTGCGATTGCCACAATCGCCGGTCTCTCCTCTGGATTGGCATGTACCGTCACCAATATCAGTTCACGACATACCGAACTACCCGGAAGCAACTCCTTAACCGCCCGAACATCCTCCAGTTTTGCCACCTGACGGGTCATCTGCTCAAACACCAGATCATCTGCCTGTACCACCACTGTCATACGCGAAAATGCAGGATCTTCTGTCTCTCCCACGGTCAAACTATCAATATTATATCCACGGCGACTGAACAGACCTGCCACACGCCCTAATACACCTGCTGTATTATCCACTAATATAGATAAAACCTTTTTTTCCATCTCATTTATCTCCTAACTCCATCAAAATGGTATCATATGTTATCATGAATTGTAGCAATTCACCTGTTATTTGTCAAGAAACGACCTGTTTTGCCTTTCCCCGTTATAAATGATAACTGGTGGTTATCCACGAGTCAGGCAGTTTTGCCGAATATATCTGCCCTGCGTGTCTTACGAAAAATATGCGCAAGGAAATCCGAGTAGAATTGCAGATTCCATGCCAGACAACTAGGCTTGATAGAAGGTCTTTGCTTTACGACGTTTCGATCAAATGCGCCTCGGAGGTTTGTCTGAAGCAGCATGCGACAGGTTCCGCTGTTTCCCTA
>JAUNIU010000290.1 GCA_030523265.1 Eubacteriales bacterium
CACGATTCATATAGACATTCATTGCATCCACATCTCCCTGCAACAACGCCTTTACAAAATCATTATAATCCTGTCCAGCAGATTGAAACCACCCGCGAACCATATTCTGAAACATACGTTTCACTTCATAATTTGTCAGCACCAACTCATAATTCGGTTCCCTTCCGTATTCGATCAGATCCATTCTCTCATAATCCAGCACTTTCAAATATCCGCTTGCCACCAGAAGGCTCCAGACCGCAAATTCATTATTGTCCAGTTGATTGTATACGATCTGTTCATCGATCGGGCATTTCAGATGCTCCCCACGTAGCAAAGCCTCAAAATCCTCCTTGATCTGATGACCGCTTTCCCGGATCAACTTGCCGACCAGGCTATTTGAACTCGTATTAGCCCAGTATGTGTTATATTTCCTTTTATCTATAAAATTCAAAATAGACCATGGATTATAGATATCTGTATGCTCTCCAAAAGTAAAACCGTCATACCAATATTTGACTTTTTCTTTTTCATCTAAAATTCCACATTCTTCCAGAGCAGCAAAAACTTCTTCCTCTGTAAACCCAAAAGCAATCGCATATTTATCCGATGTGGTTGTCACTACTTCCAGATTATTCAAATCTGAAAATATGGATTCCTTGCTGACTCGTGTAATACCTGTCATAATAGCACGCTCCAACCATGGATTTGTCTTAAAAGTAGAGTTAAACAGGCTTCTGGTAAATGCCGTAAATTCGTCCCAGTATCCGTCCACATATGCTTCCTGCATAGGCGTATCATACTCATCCAGTAAAATGATCACTTTTTTTCCATAATAGCGATGCAAAAAACTGGATAACTGGTAGAGAGACAGAGTCGCATCCGCGTCATCCATATCCTCTGATATCCGGTTAAAATATCTGATATCCGCATCGCAAAGCACACCGCTCTTCATTAAAAAAGCATTCTCCGTATATAAATTCACGATCAACTGGCAGATTTTTTTCCGGGCATCCTGATAATTGCTCTCTTTAATATTTGCGAAAGACAAACTGATGACCGGATAAGTGCCCTGTATTTCCCGGTAATCTTCCTCTTTCCAGATATCAAGTCCTTCAAACAGATTTCCCTGATCCGCATGTTGATTTGAGAAAAAATATTCCACCATGCTCATATTCAGTGTCTTTCCAAAACGACGCGGTCGGGCGATCAGCGTTACGCTGTCGCCGCTGTCCCACCATTCTTTGATAAATGCCGTCTTGTCAATATAAAAATAATTTTTACGGATCAGATCACCGAAATCCTGTATTCCGATCGCCACATTTCTTCCCATAGCTGCCTCCCTCCGATACCCGAAATACAAACTCTGAATTTATCATTAATGTTCTATCTTACACATATGTTTTTTCGTCTTTTTATCATAACTTATTGCAACCAGCATCAGATTTTCTTTATATTTCTCTAATGCCTTTGGATATTTTTTCTCCCTAATCTGGGTAATGGCAGTATCCGCATCCTGATCCCATTTCAATTCAACCAGCATCGCCGGTTTATCCTTGATTGGGATAAATACCATGTCCGCAAACCCTTTTCCTCCCGGCATTTCCCTGACGATCGTATAATGGTTTCTGGCCGCCAGATAGGCAATTGATATCGTATAGGACAGGGCATTCTCATTATTATAGGTCAGGATGGATGTATCCAAGTGGGCTTCCTCGATATATCCCGCCACGCTTTCCTCATCGCCGGCCCAGGTTGCTTCCAATAATGCCTGACTGTTTAACAGGGCTTTCGTGGTTTCCTGCCAGTCGGATGCTTTGATCGAATTTTCGAAAGAATCTATCACTTCCCTGTTTGGAATATAGCATGTCTTTTCACTGCTATTATATCCCAGATATCCCAAGTGGATCAGAAGGGTCAATACATCATCCCTCGTTTTAAATGTAGTCATATCATTCTGGAAAGACGTCGTCTGCAGGGAAATGTGTTCTCCTGCCAACAGCCGGATCACATTATCTTTTAAACCGTCATAATTCATATCAATGTAGATTTGCAGGGCTTCATATGTCTCTGTATTCGCCCAATAATTCCCAAATTTTTTTCTCGTGATGGATGCCACAACTGACCTGGGTGAAAACGTTGACACTGTATCTGTCAGTTGATATCCATCATACCATTGCTTCATTTCGGAAAAATCTACATCATATTTCAAGCATAAATCCTTCACTTCCTCTTCACTGAAACCCATAAACTCCGGTATTAATCCAGGATCAACC
>JAUNIU010000291.1 GCA_030523265.1 Eubacteriales bacterium
GAGACAATACCACACATCTGCCATTGGATTCTTCAGATTCACCTGATAATCCTGTGACGCATAGCCACTGATCGGAACCAGGTTCTCCTCTTCAAAACGATCTATTATATCTGTCTCCGGATCGGAAATCGTATATGGATATACGCAGATCGTACCCTTATTAATCTGGCTCAATGTCTGTGTTTTCTCTGTGTCTGAACCATAAGCAACCGCAGAACCGTCTTTCTTCTTCCAAGTATCGTTCTTAAATGCCAGATACGAGTTATCAGATGCCTTACCTAACTCTGTCAGCTTATTGTAGGTATACTCTAAATTCTCATATCCTTCATAATCCGAGGATTTATATTCTGCTGACTTATTGCTGCTATCTGTATAGCTGGCAGTATCATTATATTTCTTGGTAGACTCACTGGTGGAAGTATAACGGCTCAAACCGGCACTATCCTTCAACAGCTTCTTAGCTCCATCGACAGAAGATGTATCCGCATCATAGATCGAATCCGCCGTGTAAATCACACTGCGTCCATTCTCGGAAAGCCAATAAGCAAATGCTACTGCACCATTACTATTGTCTGCCTTTTCAAATGCGTCCCCACAGCTAAACAGGTAAACATCATAATCTTTATATTCGGATGGATAGTAAAATTCTCCTCCTCCGGTAAAATTCTCTCTGGCATTGGATGTCTCGTCATAGTCACTGGAATTGACATAAGCAAATGCATTGAGATATCCCATCTTCTCCACCGTAGTAGCCGACTGACTCAACGGAATGGTTTTGACCGTAATCTCATAATCCTCCAAATCCTTTGCATACTTCGCAAACAGACTGGAACTCTTGGTCTTGGTCAACTCTTTTTCCAGATTTGCCTTGGAAGAGCTGTCTTTATACTCTTCATTCGGAATGACCTGCAATACCTTGATCTCATTCTTTACCTTTTCATCGTTCTTTTCATTTCCAACGTATCTGGATACACCGGACACTGTCGTCTTGATATTCTCATTATCAATACTGAATACCTCAAACTTCCAGGCGATAGCACCGTTGGTTCTCTCTTTGTCTACTGTATAAGTAATACTGTATTGTGCCTTTTGCTCGGTTCCAGATGCATCCTTGGTACCTGCCGCATATACAGCTCCGGTCTTTGCATCGCTGTCCCAGGTACAAAGCTCCGAACCATCCTCCGCCTCGGTAATAATACCATCTCCATTGGAATCTACATACAAACGGACACCATATTTGGTATTCTTGTCTTCCTTCACATTGTCATCCCCCGGATAACCAATGGTGAATGTAAATTTTAACTTATTGCCTGTCAAAGTAGCATTGACTGGCCGCTCATCCTCTTCATCCGGATTTTCCGGATTGTAATATGGCTTCGGTGTGGTAATGGAAACCGCCGCACCCTTTTCTGTCGTGCTGACTACATTGTTAGAAGATTTCAGTTTCGTTAAAGCAACCACATTGCTTCTGGAATTTACCTTCCCAATCAATGCATCCATATTTGAAGTGATATCTACATTTCTGTTATACAAACTATTCCCAGATGCAGTATAATTATACAATACATCATCAAATACCAATGCCTCACCAGACTTGGCATATGCCACTAAGTTCTTCATCTGCTGGTCGGTGATATCTGTACCGGATAAACGATAACGATCCGAACCATTCTTAATCATATCACCCACATGCAGATAGAGTTTTCCGGTTAAATTTGTATCATTATAGCGGGCATCATCTTCCTCGTACCAGCCGTTAGAACCATGATCCAGATTCTGAACCACTGTGTTCATCTTGCCTCTGCAGGTACCCACATATACCAAATCATATTCACTTAAGTCAATCTTACTGCCGTTAAATTCCGCCGTCGTCATATGCACCGGTGGCTCAATCGTCATTTTATACTTCGTTGACGGCAACAGTGCTTTTAAGGAGGTCTCATTGAGATAGAAATCATTAGAAGGCTCAATCTCTAAAGACCGGATTGACTTTTTCGTACGGGAACCGGTAGTATTGTTACCACCCTTACTATAGTTCAACATGAAGTAGATAATATCCAAAGTCGTCAGGGAACTGTAATGCTCATCCCGTTCCTTAAACCAGTCAAAAGCTCCTGCTGTATATTCTGCATCTTCATCCAAGTTCTCCGTGGAACCTAATACAAAAATCTTACCATCGCTATTATAAATGTAAGTATAGGATAGAATCGCAGAACCAGGGAAGTTCATAAAGGAATTACT
>JAUNIU010000053.1 GCA_030523265.1 Eubacteriales bacterium
ATAAACCATGGAGCAATTTTCTTCATACCGTATATCCAACCTTTCTTTCCCATCAAATTTTCGGTAAGTATTGTACCGCGATCCGATTCTCCGGTTTCGTATCACACAGATAAAGCACCGTCAGGAACATCCATTCTAATGGTTTCATCAGGACATATACCACATCTGCCGCGATCTTTGTGCGAATAAGACGTGCCACTGGAAATCCATAGGTATCATAAAACCGCCGGACAATGCGATGCAATCCCGGCATCCGTTCCTCTAAGATCTGTTCAAATGCATTGGCGATACAAAGCTGTCGGTTTACCACCACCAGATGTCCATGGCGTTTTCCCATACGAATCGGCTTCACCACCCTCTTATGACCACCCGCTGCCACTGTGCACAGATAATGCTCATCGATCTGCACATTGGGCGGGGCAGTCTGTGCAGACAACCTCCAGTCTGCCGTCTCCGTCCACGCCTTGATCACCGCATCCGGACGTTGCCCAAATAACACCAGCAAAGCCAATAACACCCCTAATAATGGCCACATCAGGAGAAACGCCAGCAAAGGCCAGTAAGTGGCATTATAGAGAACACGATACCACCCGGATCGGTTCCTGCGCACTCCCTCCTGTCCTTCCCGTGAATCCTCTAATCTCCCCTCTTCCTCCTGCATCTCACGCCATTCCTGCATTTTCACCCGGATCGTACGAACCGCGATCAAGATACAATTTGCCGGAAATACACACAGGCCAATATCATTGGCACTCACCTGAATACACCACAAAATACACTGCGCGGTTCCCAGATACATTCCTGCAATCCCAAACACTGTCAACAGCGGAGGCAATTTATGTAATGGTACAAAAGTCAAAAGCAGATACCCGAATACCCCTGCCAGACTTAACACAGCAATGGTCACCCAGCTTTCTGTCCACACCGGTTGATGTAACTGCGTCCCCCATAGCCGCTGCCACCACTGGGCTTTCATAATGTATTGATCTACTATGCTTTCATAAAGAAAACTATAACACACGCCTAATCCGATGGTGATCCCATCATAGATCCGCGTCACCTTTTTATCCCGTTTTGTCTGTGGAAGCATCAGCATTGTCACCATATTGCGGATACTCAGCAAGAACGGATAGATAAAAAAAGGACACAGAAAAACATATACCATAAACACAGCAGGTAGCAACTCGGTATAATCTACCAGATCAGCCGCACGCACATTCGGATCAAACAATTCCACACCGTAAGCAAATATCAGTATCGCTGCGCCTAATAACACAGCCCACACCCACATACTCAAAAACGGATGGCGGTAATGAAACCATTTCAACCGGATTATCCATCCTCTTTTCCCATAAATACTCATAAAGACCTCCCTGCCAGATATATGATTTCCTTTATATCCAGTATAGCACCGAATCGGATAGCCCATCAATATTTGAATTATGACAATTTCATTACATCACTCCTGTACTACTCCGTCTTTGATCGTCCCCCCTGTATCGATCTTGTTCCGTCCGGTTCCTTTCTCCTTTTCAATATTTCTACATTCATCTTAACCAACATCTGCCAAAAATACAAATATTTCAATTAAGTTTTTGATATAATGATACGCATTAGGAAGCGCCGATTTTTCAAAAATTACCGCAGAAAAAATAATGTCACAATTCATCATGCAGAAAGTAGTTATCTATAGAACCGTAAGAAAAAGGGGGGATTTATATCGACCGCATAGAGATTGAGCGCACCATTGAACAGTACGCAAACATGATATACCGGATTGCGGCGATCCATTGTTCGGGTCACCAGGAAGATGCGGGGGATGTGTTTCAAGAAGTCTTTCTGGCATTACTGCGATCGAAAAAAAGCTTTCAGACCGAAGAACATCTGAAAGCATGGCTTATACGCGTCACTCTGAATCAATGTAAAAAGAAATATCATAGTCGGAAAAGATACATTCCCATGGCACAAGAAGAATTAACCCGCTATCTGGAACAAACACAAGTAATCGGAGAGGAACCCGGAAAACTGTTGATGGCACTTTGCCATTTACCCACAAAATACCGCAAAGTTTTAGAACTCTTTTATCTGGAAGAATTTCAGACAAAAGAAATCGCCGGAATCCTTCACCTCTCAGAATCCGCCGTCCGAAAACGATTGCAAAGAGGCAGACAGATGCTTCTGGAAAGGAGATCATCACTATGAAGCCACAAAAGGATAACCATATAGAAGATCAAGAGCTGCAACTCCAGATGGGGACTCTGCGCCAGTCCCTTGTACCAGATAATGAACTGATACAACAGACCCAGGCAAAGATCCGCAATACAGATACACTATATAGAAATACGTTCCTGATGCTCTTTCTCCCCGTTGCCGGTATCATTTTACTCTGTTTGATCTATGCGCTTTGTTATGCCAGACCTTTGGCACACCAACTGTACCAGACGGTTCTGACACAGTTAGAAGACACCTCTGATGCCGAAAGAGATACCTCCGACACTGGGGATGCGTCAGACACAGAAGACGCCGACCTCATCTTTCTCTATCACGAATCCGGTTCCCAAGCCGGTCTCTCAGAGCAGGAGGTCGAAACCCTGATACAGCATGGCACCACAAAAACATCCCGTTCTCTGATACACTACCGCATCGGAATCCATTCTGCCAAAATCGTCATCTCCACACAGACCGTCAGTACCTATAAAGAGCTATCTCTGTCCATCTATCAGGACAAGACCAAATACATCTTCAAACGTACCAAACACGGCTGGAAGCTAGTGGATTCTGAGATCGAGGAAATCTAAAGATCAGGCAGCCGAATATCCCCATAGATTCTTGATCTGTCCCATGAGCCTGTCTAACTCCCATGCAACGTGACTGTTTTCTTCGCTATTGGGATCGTTGACCAGGATAGTACCATCCTCCAATTCACCTGTTAAGACCACAAAATGACCACATGTGGTAAAATCTCCCGGCCGCATAATACAGATGATGGGATCTCCCTGTTCCAAATATCGGCGAATCACAGACTCGTCCAGCGATAGTTCCTCTGCATCCAACCCCAGGCGTTGGGCACCTTCTGACATCAGATTCCACGCCGATCCTGAGCCAGATACATAATATCCCTGCTTCTCTGCCCATTTCGCCACACGATATGGCGTGGTGTCCGGATTTACGCCCAACCCCTTTAAGATCATTGCCAGACAAGTCGGTCCGCAGCCGGTCACTTCCATCACATCATCCCCATATGTTTTCTGACTCCAACGGTCATCTGTCTGATATAGTTCCGGCAGAATCTTTTGTTTCATTTCCTGCCTGGTCAACAAGTGTTTTTTCTGACCCAACACTCCTCCCCTGCCAAAGGATGCCAACTTAGATTGATCCGCATGGGAACGATAATCCCGAAACGTGATTCCTAACATCAACATACCCACCATCAATACACACAACATCGTCACTAAACATTTTCTTCCCCTCATTGGTTCCTCCATTCCAAAGTTTTCCCCTTGCATTTTCCATTCAAAAAAACGCATCCACGTTTTTGGTAATTATACCAAAAACCATAGATGCGTTCCCGCATTTTCCCGCACAATTTTCTTACATTTTTCTGTCAGGAATATATTAATTCGGATATCGAAACAACACCCTTTTATTTCAGTTGTTTCAATATTTCCAGCGTGTACTCCCAAGTCCGGCGTACACTGTCCACATTCATGGACTCTTTTGGAGTATGGATGTCTTGCATATCCGGCCCAAAGGATACACAGTCCAGACCAGACAATTTCCCGGCAAACAGTCCGCATTCCACACCTGCATGCAATGCCTGCACCACTGGCTCATATCCATACTGCTCCCGGAACACTTTGATCATCAGATCCCGTAACGGCGAATCCTGACGATATTCCCACGCAGGATATTCTCCCATATTTGTCACAGTACCTCCTAACATTTCCATCAGGCAGCGAATCCTGGCGACTAACTCCATCTTCTCTGTCTCCACGCTACTGCGGACAGAAAAGGATGCCGTCACTTCCTCCGGCTCCGACTTCAATATCCCCAGATTCAATGAAGTCTGTACCAGACCCTCCATGGCAAAACTCATTTTTTGAATACCACCCGGCAAATTCACCAGCATCGCGATCACTCCGGCAGTGGAAACTAATGTCATCCCATCATCCACTGTATCACTGCCCTCGGATTCGCACAAAAGTCTGACCCCAGGATCGGTAAGCTGATACTCATTTTCATAAATCTTCTGTATGGCTGCCAGGCTCTCCTGAAAGGAAAAAATCAACTGCTCTCCGGTGATCTCTTCTCCCTCCCCGGCTTTTCCAATCAGAACCAATGCTACCACAGCTTCCCTCGGTATGGCATTGTCTTTCTGTCCACCCTGTATGGAGCGTATCTGAAATCTAAATTTATCCCGCAAAAGATACAGGGTTCTACCAAGCAACTGACAGGCATTGGCTCTCCCCTTGTCGATCTCTACGCCAGAATGTCCACCCTGCAATCCTGTCACGGTCACAGTCATAAGTTCCCCCGAAACCTGTTCCCTGGCAACTGGCAGATGTGCTGTGGTGGTGATTCCCCCCGCACAACTCACTAACAGATACCCCTCCTCCTCAGAGTCCAGATTTAACATAGTGCGCGCTTGCAGCGGAGAAGCATCTAACGCTGCTGCCCCCAGCATACCGATCTCCTCATCTACCGTGAAGACCACCTCTAATGGCGGATGGGGTATATCTTCCGATGCCAGTATCGCCAGCGCATATGCCACCGCAATCCCATCATCTCCTCCCAGCGTGGTTCCCTTTGCCGAAATCACACCGTCAACTAACTGTAATGTCAATCCATCCTTTGTAAAATCAATGGCACAGTCTGCTTCTTTTTCGCAAACCATGTCCATATGTCCCTGAAGCATCACAGGTGCCGACTTTTCATATCCGGCAGTACCGTCCTTCCAGATCATTACATTATTATACTCATCTTGTAGATATCGCAGTCCATGCTCTTTCGCAAAATTAACACAATAATCACTGATTGCTTTCGTATTGGATGAACCATGCGGTATCCCGCAAATTTCCTCAAAATATTGAAATACCTGTACTGGTTCTAACGCTGATAAAATGCCCATATACACCTCCATAATAATATGATCCGTATCAATATAAGATCCCATCATAATATGCTAACATTAATTTTGTAACTTCCTCATAATTCGGCTCCGCATCATAATAATCCATATAAGTGTCTGTGATGCCATCACTTACTGCTTCCACCGTCTCTTTTTCAAATATAGCGTCCGTAGATTCAATGGCATCATAGGTTTCCTGCGTATAATAGTAATTATTATAATCCTCATAAACCTGATCAAATAACCAGGCATCTTCTGTACTATACTGACCGCTCTCCGCATAGTCTTTTTGCAAATATCCCAATATACTTAAATATCCTGAATATTGTATAAAGGGTTCCTCACTGCCAATGCATGCCATATATGCCATAAAATCTGCCTCATCCTCATAAATATCTCCTTTCAGATGAGATAATTCATGGGCAGCCGTGGCGGGATACCCCAAATCACTGAGATATGTATTATAATTTGCTTCCAGAGAAAATGGGAAATAGACTCCTGTACAATCCGCCTGATACATCAGATAGGAACAGCGGATCGGCTTGGGATCTGGATACATCCCCTGCAATCTCGGATAAGTGACCGATAATTTCAGCATCGCCTGTTTCAACAACCGGTTCCGATCTCCTCCACACACCGGAAACCCTTTATCATCCCGCTCTACTTCAAATGCCAGACGATTGCATTGTGACGCCACATAATTCCATAATTTCCGTATCTCCCCAGAAGAATAATCCTCGCCCCGATGTCCATTCACATTCAGCTTGGAACACCCATAAAGCATCGAGCAATTCAATGTCATGATCAGTACCACTGCCAGCAGCAGTGCCAATAGACCTTTGGAATATCTCGTCATATACCGTCGATATTTCCGGCTCTTTCGCCAAACGATCAGGCATATCACACTAATGATCCAGATCATAACTACCAAAGCCGCTAACAGCAACATGATCTCTCCCACGGAAAACGGAAACAAAGCAGTCACTCTGCCATATGTCTCCAGCCATATTTTAAAAATATGATCTGTATATATATCACATACCTTCGGAATCTTCGCCAAAATGGTTAAGATGATATCAACAACCAGCAAAAATCCCATCCACTTCCAATATCCAGATAATCTTTTCCATTTTCTTTTTCGTGCCTTTTCTCCTGTTATCGGTGCCCCAGTCTCTGTCATATGTTCATCACCTTATCTTTCCTTCGTATCCGATCGCATCCCCCGGAAACTGACTACAAGAAACGCATTATCAAAAGCATACCTTATCTGCCGGCAGATGTCCATAGTCCATAATAGGAAAGACTTTCCAGCCTACACATAGACGGAAAGTCTCAATCATCCTAATATATTTTATGCCTCATAGATGGCTGGTGCTGCCGCAAAACCGTCATGTGGACTGCCGTATTCTCTCTCACCTTCACAATGAAATGATGCACCTCCAATATCCCCATGAAAGCAACTACCCGTGCAAGCATCCGTGTCTGTTCCTCTGGGTAATACCGTTCCATCTTTTGAACAATGTCATGGACGGTGTGTTCTCCATCCAGCTCTTTCCATAGGGCAGAACCATAACCATCTAAGGCAATGTGACTGATTCCGGGGCGATGAAAACACCGTTTGGCAATCCAGTGAAAAAATCCCCGATGCACCTGATCCACCACGATCATTCCATCTTTCCCCTCCTTCCACGTTTGTCCCGGATTGGGGATATAGATACGATCCAGATAATTGCGATCCACTTTCTTGTATTTCCTCATCTAAGCTGAACTCCTTTCCCGGGCGCATATCCGCGTCTCGTCACACCCTTGTGTCCTGTTTTCGCTTCCGTGCACCCCTTATCCTTCCTTCGGATTCCCGGATCGCATCTTCGTATCTACGTGTACCGAGAAATAAACCATCGTAGCCAGCAATAGCACAAAGCATACCAAACCACCCCAAGCACCTAAAGAATATCCCAAATTAATCAGATCTGCAAATGTTCCACCAGATCCATTCGGCGCAGGAATAATCGCCAGAATCGCCAAGGCAATTCCCACCAGACCTTCTCCGGCAATCAAGCCGGAACTGTATAGAACACCTCGATCGATGATATCTTTATGCTCTGCCTCTGTCTGTCCCTTTCGTTTCCGCTCGAAAAACCAGCGCAACAATCCTCCTACAAAGATTGGCGCGGATAAATGAATAGGCAAATAAAGACCGATTGCCACAGGTAACACAGGCAAACCTAATATCTCGATCACCACCGCGATCCCGAAACCGGCAAATACCAGACCCCATGGCAGTTTTCCGCCCATGACACCCTCCACCACTAATTTCATCAGGGTTGCCTGCGGTGCCGGCAGTTCCGCCGAACCATATCCCCATGCAGTATTTAACAAATACATGACACCACCGATCGCCAATGCCGATGCCACTGCACCAATTAGTTCCCCCACCTGCTGACGAACCGGCGTGGCACCGACGATATAACCCGTCTTTAAATCCTGCGAAGTATCTCCTGCCATAGCTGCTATAATACAAATAATTGTGCCGATACAAATAGCCGAAGCCATCCCCTGATATCCTGTCGTTCCTGTTGTCTTGAGTAATGCCGTTGCAAATAGCAAGGTGGCAATCGCCATGCCGGAAACCGGGTTATTCGATGAGCCAACCAGACCAACCATGCGACTGGAAACAGTGGCAAAAAAGAATCCCAGGATCACCACAAACAATGCACCCAGCAAACTAATGGGGATAGACGGCAACAGCCAAATGATTACAGCAATCCCCAACACACCTCCCAAAACCACACTCATCGGCAGATCCCGGGCAGTCCGGATCTGTTCGTTTTCCGTATGTCCAAATCCCCGGACTGCTTTTGTAAATGTCTTGACAATAATGGGCAGGGACTTGAGTAAACTCAGAATGCCACCGCCTGCCACAGCGCCCGCCCCGATATAGCGAATGTAATTACTCCATATCCCCCGTACCCCAAGATCGCTAACCGCATCGGTAGCTGGTGCAATCAACGTATCGGTACCGAACAACGTTATCAATGGTATCAATACAAACCATCCCAACACACCTCCTGCAAACATGTTTGCCGCAATCCGCAGACCACAAATATAGCCAACGCCAGTCAATGCCGGCAGTACATCCAGACCAAATCCGGCATGTAATGGCTTAATATTCCAATGGATTTCCGAAGGAAAAAGATGCAAGCCATCACAGATGGCTTTATATAATGCAGAAATACCCAACCCCGCAAATACCACCTTTGATTTGGCTCCGCCTTCCTCTCCCGCCAGCAAAACCTCCGCACAGGCAGTTCCTTCCGGAAACGGCAGCACCCCATGTTCCTCCACGATCAGTGCTGTACGCAATGGCACCATAAAAAGGACACCTAAGAGACCTCCACACAAAGCGATCATGGCAATTTCTATCAGGGAAGGTACCGAAACCGCATCACTTTCCTCTGCCCACATGAAAAGCGCAGGCAAAGTAAAGATCGCACCTGCTGCCAAAGACTCTCCTGCAGAGCCCACGGTTTGTACCATATTATTCTCCAAAATGGAATCCCGCCGAAATACAAAACGAATGATTCCCATGGATAAAACTGCCGCCGGGATAGATGCTGATACCGTCATACCCACACGCAGACCCAGATATGCATTTGCCGCTCCAAATACCACCGCCAACACAATTCCCAGAACTATTGACATAGGCGTAAACTCTGGTATCACCTTATCTGCCGGAATAAATGGTTTCCATTCTTGATTTTTATTCATACGATTATTCCCTCCAACATAAATTCTTCCCAAATACGGAAAAATTAACCGTATTCAGGAAGACAAAGGAAATAATATCGTATTATATTTCAATCCAGTGATCCGCTGGGATATGTTCAAACACAAGATCCATACCAGCCATTCCCATGGCAAATATTGCCAATATTATGATGAGAAAAACTGCTGCATAATCATACTTCATCTTTTGATCCGCGCCTCGGATGGCGTAATACAGGACCTCACCACCTAAGAATATAAAAATAATGGGCCAAAGATGAAAAATCAGTTGGTAGTCAACCACTTTCACAAAAAGATGTATCATGAACAAAATGCCAAAAACCAGCAGACATAACCCCAGTGTAAATGTTCCCATACGACGTTTTTCCATCACGCATCACCTCCCTGATCCGGTTTGCGAATGCCGATCAAATATAAACCCACACCGATAATCAGTAAACTAAACAGCACTCTCGGGGAATAGTAAAAGATGCCTTCGTATATCCAAGATGGAAGATTGATCAGCGCATCTGATAATACATCCCAGATCATCTGCAGCAGAGAATATATTCCTAAAATGATCAAAACCACTGCCACGATCATCCGGCTTTTTCTCTGTGTTAAAAGTTGGACACCATCTTCTTCAATCCACAAAAAACGATCTGGTATTGCATTGATTTCTTCCACGGATAATGCATGTTTGTTCATAGCATCAAAGAATGCATAGAACCAAATCACCGGAACTGCCAGCAATAAAATATCCATTTGTAACAATGATGCCAAACCAACCACACCAAAAAACATCACCATCAAACTAATGCCCCGCCGCATAAAACCTAAAAACATCTGTCCTGCTCCCGGCAGACAGGCAAAACAAAAAGTTAAAAATCCATTTCTTTTCTGCTTCATTTTATATACCTCTTTTCTGCACCACATTCTCATTCCACATCCATTTGTACCGTAGTGCCTGCACAAACCCGATTTCATTGACTACATACTAACTCTGATCCTCTCCTCGCAGACTTCGACCAATGGATTCGGACCATCCTTTGATCACTCCACCAAATTTTTCCGTCTGCTGCCTGATCTGTCCCGACACCTTGTTTTCATTCCGATATTCCCGCGTCTGATGCACGGTATTCATTTGTGTGTGCTCCCCCTCAGTAAGCATACCACTAAAATCACTCCCGAAGAGCATCACGATCGCCAGACTCATTGCCAAGACCACCTTTGCACTATACCAGTACCATTCCCGATATTGCGCTTTTCGCTTCTGTGGTGACTGCTTTCCATACGTCTGTCTGCAAATATTCTCACGCAAACCATTCGGAGGTGTCAACATTTCCTGCTTCGGGAAACCAGATGCCCATCTTCCGGCGCAATACTCACATACCGCAATATGCTCCAGAAATCCCCTCTCCTCATCCTGCTTCATCTTATGTAAATAATATAACTGTATCTCTGCATCCGTCACATGATTCATGACATCCCTCCTCTCTGATGAGACACGATACCGGAATACCGTTCCCGCAGTTTCTTTCTCGCCCTTCCAACCTGTGTCTGAATCGTTTTTAGCTTACCACCCGTTTCCAACGAGATCTGTTTCGCGGTTTTTCCCTGACAAAAATATTCCTCGGCAATCTGGTCATAAGGTGGTGACAAAGACCTGCACAATTCCCGTAATTCCTCCTGGACCATCTCTTCCAATACCTGTCTTTCCACCGGCGGTGCCGCTGCCATATGGGACACAATCGTGTCATCCTCCGCAGGAATGGTACGGCGGTCTGCCCGCTTCAAATAGTCCAGGCATTTATTGGTGGCAATCTTGGTCAGAAATGCCTTTTCATGAACCCCATCGAAACGGTCCAGTGACTGGTAATATGCCAGAAATGTTTCCTGTGTCAGATCCTGTGCATCAAAATAGTGATTCGTCATTCGATAACATAGAGAGAAAATGAGTGCTTCATACTGTTTCAGCGCCTGCTCCAGACGCTGCTCTGCTTGATATTCTGCCAACTCATTCACCTCCCTGACTCCATGCATTTCATCGTCATCTATTATCTATAACGATATCATAGCAAAAAAGTCTTCAAGATTTTTGAAAAATTGTGAAAAAAATAGGAAATATTATTTTGCATGCAGCTTCAAACGCGCAAAAATCGTGTACCGACAGCACTACAAGTGCTGCTGGCACACGATTTTCAAAGAATTTACGTCAGCACGACGATATCCATCTAAGCCGCTTTGTCAACCATTATTCCCCGACCCGATTCACAACACCAGCGAATAGCGGCAGATCACCTTCATCCGTGAGTATGAATAGAAACGGACGGTCACAATGCATTTCTATGATTTCATCTGGCAAAGCTGCCCCCGCTTTGGCTTCCATCTCGGTGTAGGATGCCACACTACATCCATTCTCATCCCACTGTAGGCGGCTGTTTTGTGTTGCTTTATTCAAATAGATCAAATTATCTTCTGCTGTCAATGGTGAAAAATCTGCTTTCCCCACCTGAAAGACTTCCCTGATCCCCATATCTTTCATAATTGGCTTTAAATTAAGCGCACTCTCAAAATCCAGTTTTGGTATAGAGAACTCCACTTCTGTATAAACTCTGTCTTTCGCTTCACTGTCACAGATCTTTACTAAATCCACGCCCTTATCGGCGTCTAAAAGATCACTAACACCATACCCTTTTTGCGGTAGAATGATATGCAGGGTATTATGCTCCATCGGTATGGACGCTTCCTGGTATTGCTTCGCCGTGATCGTGCTTAGATACATATTCCCATGTAGGAAATCACAGGTAACTGCATCCGTTTTCTCCGCCTCCGTGATGGTACCACAGGTATTAAAAGCGGCACCATAGAACGTTTCTTTCTTTGTCTTTGACTTATCAAATGGGATCTGCCACTGATCTTCAAAATAAATAGCGGAAAACAAAAGTAACGCATCCTGTGATGAGGTATGAACACCAGACACCGCATCCTGCAATTTCCCTTTTGTCTGTTTATTTAACCACGCTTGTATCTGTCGGTCAAACCCTTCACTTCCCATCTGCCCGTCTGTGCTTTTTCCATGATAATACTCCTCGACATCCTGAATCACCCTCTTCTCAAATGGAATCTGCGCATTAAGCCATACCGAATTGCCCAGAGAACACTGCTTGGATTCCACCCGCTTATAAAGTTTTTGACTCCATTGCCGCAGCATACGCAAATGAGATTGACGAACCTTTTCTCCCTTTTCCTCTGACTCTAAACAGCCTGTTGTTTCCCCAGTGCAGGTCTGGTCTGCCGTTCCCATACTCGCGTAGATCTGGTCATGGGTATCATTTGCTGTCATTTCAGATAACATCGCCAGACAAAGATAGAAATTCACCGGAGAATAGAGACAAGCTGCCTCCTGGGGATTCTCACCACTATTCTCTGCCAAGACCCGTTTGGTAGAACTCGCAAAAAAATTCTCATATGCTGACTTCCAATCACCTATCGCATCCTCTGATATTCTCCCGTCACATATCTGCGTCTCTCCCCCAGACACATCTTCCCCCTCCTCTGTCTGTCCTGATACAATTTTTTCCTCTGGAGTGCTGGTTACTGTTAGTTTTTCCTCTGACTGCAGACCACATGCTGTCACCGATACCAGCAACACCAAAACGAACAACATGATACACCTTCTATGCCGCATTCTATTTTTCATCACACTTCCCTCCTTAAATTAGTTCTATCTATATACACCGGGAACATTCGCAAAGGTTGCGGACATGATGAAAAAATTATATTTAATATGTATCGATACCCCTGTTTCTCCTGCTGCAGACATCGAGAGAACCTCCATCCCAAAACCGGATATAGCAAATAAATCCCATTCTCTCCACAACATACTTCACCTGCTTGTGAACTCCATAGGAAGCAGTCTCACGCATAACATCCGTGTGATCCTTCATTACAAAAGCTTTCTCTAAGGCTCGCATAGTATCATAACGAGGACTCGCCGTCTCGCCACGGAAAATCTTCTGAAGCGTCCCCACTGGAACTCCCGACAGCTCCGAGATCTTTGCATACGTATACCCCCACTCCTTCTTCTTTTCACGCATTTCCTGAATCGTCATCACAAACCCCTCCTTGATAATTTTATTACTATTAGTATAAAATGTATCCAGAAAAAAGTCAATAAATACGTCTATCCTGAGTTTATACATATCACAATGCACATTATAAAATAAAAAATCATACCACTCATGCATTTTGCACAAACGGTATGATTTTGGACACCAATGGTTATTCTTCGAGCCAATGATCCAAGGTTATTTGATGGTAGGAAGGTTCTGAACCAACGCTTTGAATAAACTCCGAAAATTCTTCTAATTTTTTAATTAAAGTAACTTCCTCTTTTTTTGCAAGAGCCTCATTCCCCGATGCATTTTTTAATAATCCACTATAATAGCATGCCAATCGTTTGTTTTGTTTCATGGCAAAATCTGCCGTATGCATGGTTCCCCCTTGTGCAGTTGTTTCAATCACACACACACCTTGACTAATGCCGCTTTGCAATCGGTCCCTGGCAACATACTGGTATTTACGCACAGGAGTACCTTCCGGATATTCACTCAAAAGGCAACCACCGGACTCGACAATTTCCCGTGCTAAAGGTTCGTTAGAACGCGGTTGTATCTGCTCCAAACCAGAAGGTAATATTGCAATACATTTCCCACCGGCATACAGCGCTCCCTTCATTGCCTCTGCATCGCATCCCAAAGCCAATCCATTTACCAGATTATACCCCTGTCTCGCTACCATTTCACCCGTTTTGCGTGATAAGATAATCCCCTGTTCTGATATTTTCCGACTGCCAATCACAGCAATATTGGGTGTTTGATTAATAATCTCAATGTTACCTATAAAGTATAATTTTTTCGGTGAATCTTTTATTTCCTTTAATGCCTTAGGATAACATGAATCATTCCAGTCACATGACCCAATTCTCATAATATCTTTTTTCCGGTTCATATTCATCATATCTGTCATCAAATAGCCTTTCCCAATGCAAACATTTCTACGATATCAGCCCCCTGCCGCACCAATATATCTCTACATGCATATAAAGAATTTCCACTTGTAGTAACATCATCCATTAATAAAACAATGTCCCCAGTAATATCCATTTCCTTTACCGTGCAAATCGAATTCATATGTACATCTATACTACGATTTCCACCATCCGCCAATTTATCAATACTTATTTTACGATTTAAATAATAAACTTTATTATTTCTACCGTTATGTGCCAGTTTTTCTCCCAAAATACCGATTCCTGATACTGTCTTTTCTGCATCACTAGATGGCACAACACAGATCGTCACACCTGGCCTAATCTCCTCATTTAGTATCTTATAGAAATAATCAATTGCAGAACCTTTTCCCTCCTTCAAATCCAAGATTCTCCCACTAAACACATCAAACAATGGATTCTTAATCTTCCTCTCTCGATCAAGCCAATATTT